>JANPAU010000238.1:0-15468 GCA_031430055.1 Akkermansiaceae bacterium
AAGATCGTAGCCGCTGCCGAACTTCAAGCCTTGCAGCGGGGCCAAGAGGTGGCGATCGGCAAAATGCTGCGTTGCCGGGTGCGCTACTTCACCGATGGTGCGATCATCGGCAGCAGGGAATTTGTCGATGAAGTATTTCACAAAGACCGAGAGCGCTTCGGTCCGAAGAGGAAAGATGGTGCCAGAAAACTGCGAGGTAGCTGCCATGCCGCGGTTGGCCTCATCTGGAGCGCTAGAGACTTGCGAAAAGAGATCGGATCCTAGAGTCCTTTTGGCTTCTTTTACGAAATTGCCATTTCGGGTTACATCAATCCTCGTCGTCCTTCGCGCCCTTCACCCGGACTTTTCCGCGGAGCTTGGCTTCGATGAATGGGTCGAGATCGCCGTCCATGACTTCTTGGATGCTACCGGATTCCTGACCGGTGCGGAGGTCTAGGACTTTCTGGTAAGGTTGGAACACATAAGAGCGGATCTGGTTGCCCCAAGACACATCGCCTTTCTCGCCGTAGGCTCGGTCGGCCTCGGCCTTCTGTTTGTCCTCCTCGATGGTGTAAAGCTTGGCCTTGAGAATATCGAAAGCGAGCTCCCTGTTAGCCCCCTGCGTCCGCGCGGCGGTGGAGCGGATGAGAATGCCAGTGGGAAGATGCCGTAGGATGACGGCGGTTTCCACTTTGTTGACATTTTGACCGCCCTTGCCGCCGGAACGGGTGGTGGTGATCTCGATGTCCTTTTCGTTGATCTCAATTTTGATCTCCTTGGAAACCTCTGGCGTTGCGTCGATGGAGGCGAACGAAGTGTGGCGCTTCGCATTCGAGTCGAACGGAGAAATTCTAACAAGTCGATGCACGCCGCGCTCGCTTTTCAGGAAACCGTAAGCATGGTCGCCAGTGATCTTTAAAGTCGCGGTGCGCAGGCCAGCTTCATCGCCGTCTTGCCAGTCTAACGTCTCCACCGTGTAGCCCTTGCGCTCGGCCCAGCGGGTATACATGCGGTGGAGCATCTGCGCCCAATCGCACGCCTCTGTTCCCCCAGCCCCTGCGGAAATCACGAGGAAGCACGGGGAAATATCACTCGGTTGGTCGAGCAAGGTGAGCAACTCATACGCGCGGATGTCGTCTTCCAAGCCCTTGGCATTGGCAATCGCTTCGCGGGCGAGATCGGCATCGTCGTATTCCTTGGCGAGTGATACCCCTTCGTCGATGTCCGCCACGCGAGACTCCAGCTTGAAAAAGGACTCCAGTTTTTTCTTCAGCCCGGCCGCTTTGGAACTGATGGATTTCGCCTTGTCCGAGTCGTTCCAGAACTCGGGAGCGCCCATCGCCTCCTCGAGGGTGTTGATTTCGTTTTCGAGGGTCGGGACGTCAAAGATACCTCCTGAGTTTCGACAAGCGGCTTTTTAAGCCAGCCGTATCGAGCGCCAGGAGGTCAGCGGTAGGAAGTAAGGACATTGCGGGCGGAGAAAAGGGTATCTACGGGGATGAAGCAAGGCGGAACGTTAAATCCAGGATTTCCGATCCCTGCCCTTCAAACTCTCACGCTCTCCGGACCACGATCCTCTCCGCTTTGAGCCAACGTTTTAAAACACCGGAATCGGCGGTTAGGTTTCCCAGCATTCGCCAGCTTGAGCGTTGGAGGACTCCTGCATTGGCTTTGTTTTCATCGACGACACACCAAGGCTGCGACCCGGATGAATGGATGAAATTCAGGGTTTGATCCTCAAAACTTATTTCCGTGCGATGGCTACTAAGATCGCTTTCTGCGCGTGGAGACGATTTTCGGCCTGTTGGAAAATCGTGTTGGCGTGGAGTTCGAGCACGTCTTCGCTGATCTCCTTGCCGCGGTAGGCGGGCAGGCAGTGGAGTACGATGTGGCCTGGAGCAGCGTGCGCAAGCAGGCTGGACTCGACTTGGAATCCGGCGAATTCGAGTTCTTTTTCTGGTTGGTCTTCTTGCCCCATCGAGAGCCACACATCGGTATTGATCACGTGGGCTCCTTGCGCGGCTTGCACCGGATCGGTGGTGACCGAGACATTCGGCGCAGCGAGTTCTGCGAGAAAAGCGGCGGGTGGTTGGCAGGATGCTGGCGAGGCCACCGCAAGCTCGAAGCCGAGGCGTTTGGCTGCCCACATCCACGAGCGGGTCATGTTGGAAAAACCATCGCCGATGAAGGCGATTTTTTTGCTTTCCCAAGTGCCGAGTTTTTCCTGAATTGTTAGAAGATCGGCAAGAATTTGGCAGGGGTGCTCGTCATCGGTGAGCGCATTGATCGTTGGGATTTTCGAGTACTCTGCGAAGTCGGCTATGTCTTGTTGGGCGAAGGTCCGAATGATCGCGCCATGCACCATGCGCCCGAGAACACGCGCCGTATCCTTGATCGGTTCACCACGGCCGAGCTGGATATCGTTCTTGGAGAGAAACATCGGAAATCCGCCGAGCTCGCGGATGCCGACTTCGAAGGAAACGCGGGTGCGGGTGGAGGATTTGGTGAAGATCAAGGCCCACGTTTGCCCGGCTAGCGGTTGGCCTTCACGGCCACGCTGGAGTTTTAGGTGGGAGGCAGACTCGAGCAAGCGCTCGATTTCCTTGGCGCTGAGTTGTTCGATGGAGAGGAGATTTTGCATGAACGTTGAGAAAGTTAGAATTCAGAAAGCACGGAGTGAATGATGGCAAGCGCTTCGTTCACCTCCGCATCGGTGACATTCAGTGGGGGGAGTATGCGGAAAGTGTTAGGTCCGGCGGGTGGGACGATCTGGCCATGCTCCATCAGCTTGTTCACCACCACTAACGCAGGCGTTTTTCCTTCGGGTGTCGGGATGAGTGCCGGATCCAGAGCGATTCCTAATAGTAATCCTTGGCCGCGGACTTCCGTGATGATCGGGAGATTCCAGTGGCGCACCGTTTCGCGAATGCGGACTTCCTGGAGGATTGCATTCACGGCCAGCTCCTTCTCGCGGATTTCTTTCAACACGGCGAGTGAAGCTGCACAGACGAGCGGATTACCGCCGTAGGTCGAGCCATGTGAGCCGGGGCCGAGCAGGGATGATAGAGGCGTGCCATCGTCATCCACCGCGCGGTCGCTGAGCCAGAATGCACCGATCGGCACGCCGCCGCCCATGCCCTTGGCCCACGAGATGCCGTCGGGTTTGATCTCCGGGGCGATCATGCGCCAGGCCATGGCGTCGCCACAACGGCCGAAGCCGGCTTGGACTTCGTCGAAGAAAAGTAGCAGATCGTGTTTTTTACAAAGCGCGGCCACTGCCCGCAGGAACTCGGGCGTCGCGAGGTTGATGCCTCCCTCGCCTTGGATGGGTTCTAGCAAAATCGCGGCGGTCTCAGGGTTTACGGCATTTTCGAGGGCGGCGATGTCGTTGAATGGCAGGTAGCGAAATCCAGGGAGCAAGGGATCGAAGCCTTCTTGGATTTTCTTTTGGCCAGTCGCCGACATGGCTCCGAGTGTGCGGCCGTGGAAGGATTGCAGAAATGTGACCACTTCGTAGCGCTGTGAGCCGTCAGCCGCAGGGCGCTTGAGGCCGAAGCGGCGGGCGGATTTGATGAGGCCGTCATTCGCCTCGGCACCGGAGTTAGAGAAAAAGTTTTTCCCGGGAAGGCGGACGTGATGCTGGTTGATTTCCTGGGCCAGCTCGGCTTGCAGCGGGCTTTGATAGAGATTAGAAACATGCATCAGCTCGCCTGCTTGGTGGCGGATCGCTTCGACTAAGCGTGGGTGGCAATGGCCGAGCGAGCACACGGCGATGCCCATGCAGAAATCCAGATAGCTTTTCCCTGCATCGTCCCACAAGCGTGATCCGGCACCTCTTACGGGGACCAGCGGAAAGCGCCCGTAGGTGGGAAGGACATGCTGTGCGTAGAGTTCAGGAGTCGTCATGGATTCTCAGGAAGGGGGCGGACCCTAGCGCGATCCAGGCGTTTGGCAAAGCAGGAAATAAGGCGGAGATAGGGCGACTTGATTTCCTCCATTTCGGCTGATTTTTAAACGAGTTTCGAGAGATTATTCAGTGCGCCCTCAAGCTCCGTGCCGTTTTCGGTGTCGCTGACCGCGTTTGACTCAGTCGTATTGGATTGAAAACGAGGCAAATGAAAAAGCCCTGCCGGATTGGCTCCGGCGGGGCTTTTGGTAAGGATTTTGGAAAGAGGATTCTTAGCGCCCGACGACGGTCGCGAAACGCTCCCGGAGTCTGCCTACACCTTGATTGATCGCACTGCCGACTGATGCCCATGATGTCGATGGGGTGGCTTCGCGTTTGTTTCCCAAGCGGTGATCGACGAGTGCCGAGAGGCGTTCTCCGGAGACGGAGTCGACTACTTCTCCTTCAAACGAGACCTGCGAGATGAAGGAGGCAACCGTCGTGGAGCCGAGACTACCTGATAGAGTGATCTTGGGGTCGGGGTGAACGGTGACCACGGGTTTGCCGAGTTTCGAGTTTTCGATCACATCCGTCAAACCGGTGCGAACCCGCAGGGTCTTGGGTCCGGGAGCATTGACGACTTTGTATCCGCTAGAGAGTTGGCTGCGCAACGAGCCGCTAAGATAGGCAGCGAGCTGATCCGTCACCGCAGGGGAAATGCCTGGGCTAGCAACTGTAGTGGTCACTGGCTCGATGATGACACTATCGTATTTTTTAAAGTCCACGCCAGACTTGAGAAACGAGGAGACTGCGTTTTCCGTGCCGTAGCCAGCGTCCAGTTGCGAGTAGTTGGCGAGAAACCCTGAGGGGGATTTTCCGCCCGTGGAGCATGAAGAAAACGAGAGAGTCGCCGCTGCGGTGGCAAACAAGCCAAGTCGAGTGATGATATTCATAGGATGATGAGTATGGTGGTGGAATTCGACGCGAATCAAGCGTCCAGACACCGTTTCTGTCATGGATTCCACGAACGGTCAAGGTTCCGGCAGCGGGCGGGATTCAAAATGCCGTGGAACCAGGTGGTCTGTGGGTCGTGCTCTAGATAAATTCTCAAATGGTAGGCTATTTCGCAGCGTCTAGCAGTCCGGCGGCATAGGCTTGGAATACGCGGGCGATCTCGTCGCGCACGCGGCGGAAGACGAGCATTTGCTCCTCCTCAGTGCCAGTGGCATGTGCCGGATCGTCGAAGCCCCAGTGATGGCGGCTGACTTGACCGGGGAAGATCGGGCAGGCTTGATCGGCATTTCCACAAACGGTGATGACGGTTGAAACCTCGTCGGTGAGGAATTCGTTCATGTGCTTCGAGTGATGGCTGCTGATGTCGATGCTGAGCTCCGCCATTGCTTTGATCGAAAGCGGGTGCACGTAGCCGGATGGATTCGACCCTGCACTGGCGACGCGGAAGTCGTCGGTGAGAGCCGCGCGGAGGATGCCTTCGGCGAGGTGGGAGCGGCAGCTGTTACCGGTGCAGAGGATGAGGATAGCGGGTGGCATTGTGGAAGTGGAGAGAAAGATTATTTACTTCAATGTTCGATGTTGGGCGTTCGATGTTCCCCTCACGAGGGCGCACAGCGGCACGGCGAGGAGGGCACCCAAGATCGTAGAAAGTGGATAGAGCCAGATGAATTGGAAATTTCCGCTAACGACGGCTGGTCCCAACGAGCGGGCAGGGTTCATGGAGGCACCAGAGATGGGGCCTGCGAACATGGCTGCCATGGCGACGATCGCACCGATTGCGATGCCGGCGGTGATGCCTTTTTCTTTCGCCCCGGTGGAGACGCTGAGGATCACAAACATGAGGATGGCCGTGAGGATGATTTCTAAAACAAAACTCTGCATTGCACTACCTGCGGGCAGCGTGGCACCGAGTGTGGCACTGACGGGAAAGAGAAATTTGATGGTTAGGCTAGCTGCGAGTGCGCCGCCTAACTGCGCACTCGCATAGCCGGGAACATCCCGCCAAGGGAGCCGTCCTGCCGCCGCAAAGCCGAGGGTGACGGCAGGGTTGAGGTGGGCACCACTTACATCGCCGAAGGTGTGAATCATCGCCATCACGACGAGTCCGAAGACTAGGGCAATGCCGGCATGGCCGATGACGCCATCGTTCGCTTGGTGGACGACGATGGCTCCGGTGCCAGCAAGCACCATGGTGAAGGTGCCGAGAAATTCTGCAAGAAGGCGTCTCATCGGATTTTGTTAGCAGCAGCCCGTGGGAACGCGGCAGGGGGATTTACTGCCGATGGCGGGCAGGCGGTCGAGCGAGGGCAGGCCGCAGAGTTCCGGGGCGAGGCACTCAGTGTGTTTGTGGGCGAGAGTGAGGATCACGGCTTCAGCGGTTAGGTTGTGGCCCTCGATGGTGTATTGGGAAATGACGCGGTCTTCGTATTCGATTTCCACGGGCACTGAGTCGTCGGATAGAATGGACTTCGCCTTGTGGAGGATGGAGGCCATTTTTCCGGTCTCGATGCGGTGGTCGTAGTCTTTTCCCACCCAGATCTGGAGCTGACAAATGGTGGCTTCCCGCAGCTTCCCGCCGCAGTCGAGGAAGGTTTTTTGAAGGCGGCCGACTTCGGTGACGTGGAACGAGACTGGGACGGCATTGCCACCGGGTAGGGCGATGCGGAATGAGCGTTCGGAGTGCTCGGTGAGCAGGGATTTAAGTTCGGCGAGTGTCATGATTTAAGGGATTGGGGGCGGGGGCAGCAGCTGGTCTCGCGGATTGCGAGACGTGCGAGAGAGCGGATGGCGTCCGTTGTTAGGACGGCATCTTCTGATTTGAAGAACTTTTCCAGAGTGCCGATGAGTTCGCGATGTCTCGGCTCGATGCGGAAATAGGTCCATTTCTCACATTTTTCACTCTCGAGTAGCCCGGCCTTGCGGATGATTTGGACGTGGCTGGAGACCGAGGACTGCGGCATTTCTAAGATGTCCGCGAGTTCGCAGACGCAGAGCGCGTCGTCGAGAACGAGTCGCACGATGCGCCAACGCGTGGAATCGGCGAGAGCCCGGGAAAATGAAACAATGTTGTTCGTCACGTAAATCAACGTAACGATTAAAAGCGTTACGTCAAGCGAGTTCGCAGGCGAGCTGGATTGCGGCGAGCATGGAGGAGGGATTGGCGAGGTTTTTCCCTGCGATGGAGAATGCGGTGCCGTGATCCGGACTGGTGCGGGGCTTGGGTAGGCCGAGGGTAACGTTGACTGCGGTGTCGAAATCCAGCAGCTTAAGCGGGATCAACCCTTGATCGTGATACATCGCGAGCACGGCGTCGAAGTGGCCTTGGGCGGCGTCGCGGAAAATCGCGTCGGGGACTCCGGGTCCGCTGAAAATACCGTGGTTTGTGGCATTTAGTGCATTGATGGCTGGAGCAATGATGCGGATTTCCTCATCGCCGAACGCGCCGTTTTCTCCGGCGTGGGGATTGAGTCCGGCGACGGCGATTCGGGGATGGCGGATGCCGCGGCGTGTTAAGAAATCGGCCGTCAGCAATCCGATGCGGACGATGCGCTCGACCGTGAGAAGTTCCGGGATCTTGGCAAGCGGCTCGTGAATCGTGGCGAGGCCGACGCTTAGAGTGGCTCCGGTGAGCAACATTCCGTAGTCTTTCACGCTGAAAGCATCGGCAAAAAATTCCGTTTGCCCGGGGTAGGGAAATCCGAGTGCTTGTAGACCTTCTTTGGAGACGGGCCCGGTGACAACGGCATCTGCCGTGCCGTTTTTGAGCTGGCGGACGGCTTCGTGCAAAGCATCAAGTGCGGCGGTGGCGGAGCGGGCGTCGGGCTTACCGGGAGTTCCCGCGCTTCGGTTGCCGAGGATTGCGAACTCAAATCCAGCAGGAAGATGAGGAGATGCGAGCGCGCGGTCGATGACTTCAGGACCGACGCCGGCAGGATCTCCAAGAGTGATGAGGATGCGTGGCACTGCCGAATGATCGATGGATCTTGGAAAGTGCCAAGCTGGGAAACGAGGAAATCGACGGGGTGGTCGAATTTTTGTTACTGACTTGCGGGGTTAGAATCGGTTTCTTTGGGGATTCACCCATGGGATATTTTTTAATGAGAATGGTTTTGGTCACAGCGGCTTGCTGTTGGTTCACTCAGTGTGGTCCCACGTCGATGGGATCTGGGAATTTAGGCGGGCCGAGTGTGGAGGAGAGAAAGGCGAAAATTGCCAGCGAACCCACGGGGGATTTCTTCTATGGCAGACGTTACTTCGTCGAAAAAACCCGCTTCTGGGGCTACGTGCGCCAACCACGCCAGCCATGGAGTCGGGCAAAACTGGTCATTTTCCGGGAGGATAAGAAAAAGAATCCGGATCGACTTTCTGAAAATGGACCTGCCGGGCAACGATACGGATTTGACAATAATTTCGAGTATCGCCTCCGCGGTAATTATACCGGACAGCAAGCTTATGATCCGAACAGCAATCAGTTTCTTCCTGAATTCATGCTTACCGGTTACGAAGTCGTCAATCGTCAACCCGGTTGGATTTTCCGGCCGGATGATCGCTACGATCGCTACCGGGTGACGATGATTCCGCGCTGAGCGGACAAATTCCACCCCCTCATGAAATCCGATGACATCAAACGTTCTTTCCGGGCGAATCGCCATGATCGCGCGGTCGGAGATCCGCCGAGCCTCGGGAGTGTCCGGCGGATGCCGGGGACGGGATTACCGAAAATAAAGGTTTCCCGGCGGAAAGAAGGAAGCGGTGAGGGCACGCGAAAAAATCTTCAATCGCGGGGACGCCAGCGGGCAGTATTTGTTTGGACTTCGCTTTTCGCAGGTCTGACCTTGATGCTCGTGACTACAGTGGCGTGGATATGGGTGCTTCCAAAAATGGCTGAAGGCGAGAAGATCGCCTCCCAGACCCCGTCAGTCATCGAGTCGCCGCCGCCTTTGAGTTTTACGTTTCCCTCACCCTCAGAGCGAGATGCCCTCGCCTTGGTCAAGCAGGCACTTGCGATTCGTGATCCTGCCGAGGTGAGTGGATTTTTCCGGCCATGCGACACCAGCCCAGCGGGGATCATCGCTTTTTTAAGTGGTTTGATGTCCAGTGATGGCGAGCCTTATGGATTCGAATGGCTCAGCAACTTGGATTCGAAGGACATTCCTGTCGAAGGCGTACTCGTGAAATTTACGAACAATTCCAAGGCGAGAGATCGCTTGGCCTTGTTGACACCCGACGTTGTGGGTAAGTGGAAAATCGATTTTGATGCGTTGGCCCGCACGGTCAGGCCGACGTGGAAGGAACTGATTGAAGAAGCCGCGCCATCTGGCTTGGTGAGGGTCAGTATCGTCAAAGACACTTATTATAACGGCGCCTTTGAGAACGAAGCTCATTGGGTTTGCTATGGGATGGCATCACCTGACACCGAGTTTGTCATGCTTGGTTATTGCAAGGTGGGTTCTCCTCAAGCGGCGGCGATGGAGTGGATTTTCTCAAATGAAGATTCGCTTAACCGAGTGACGCTGGAAATTCGGCGGGTGAAGGGTGCTGAGTCACGGCAGTTCGAAATCTCACGAGTGCATGCTGCGGACTGGATCGTAGGGAGTATTTCCTTCGACGAAGGTTTTAAGTAATTGCTGGATTGACTTGATCGCTTGCCAATTGAGTTCAGCAATTTAGGGTATTTTGCGTAATGAAACCCAATGAAATCAAGCCGAGAATCGCATCGCGAGATCGACGTGAAAGCGGGGATGCCCCAGCGCTTGGCCGAGTCTCTCGCATGCGGGATTCTCCTAGCTCCAGGGCGGAGCGACACCGCGGGCGGCGAGGTGGAAGGAGTCACCCTCCGCACAAAAAATCGATTTTGATTTGGTCTGCGGTGATTGGATGGGTGGCCCTCGCCGCCATTGGATTGACGATTTCACTTTGGATCCTGCCGCGAATGAATGAGTCCTCGGGTGACGAGGGTGGGAAACAAGCTGCGAGTGTGGTCCGCGACCGGGTCTTTTCCAAGTTCGCCTCACCTAGCAGGGAGCAAGCCATGGAGATCGTGCGTCTCGCGATTTCGAATCGAGATCCGCAGAGGATTGAATCTCTATTCCGCAAAGGGGCCGCGACGGAAACCGAAATTTTGAATTTTTTGAAAAACTTGGAAGCGAAGAATGGACCCGTCGAGCGCTACGACTGGTTGAGCAGTATGGACGTGGATGGGATGTTAATCGAGGGAGTCTTGGCGGTCTTCAAAAGTGCAGAGAAGCCAGTCGAGCGGATTGCGTTTCTGACGCCGGATACAAACGGGACTTGGAAAATGGATTTCGATTCATTTGCGCGGACGGTGAAACCTTCGTGGGATGAGTTGATAGAAAAAGGTGCTGACCATGCCACAGTGAGGGTGGTTGTCGGTAAGGATTTTTATTTCAACGGGCCTTTTAGCGATGAATCGCAATGGACTTGTTATGGAATCGCCTCCCCGGATACGGATGTCTTGTTACAGGGTTATTGCCGGGTGGGGTCGCAACAGGCCGAGGAGATGGGGCGCATGTTTCTGGAAGGTGAAACGATGAGGCGTGCCACTCTGGAGCTCCAACGGGTGAAGGATGCCGATTCCCGACAGTTTGAAATCACCCAAGTCCATTCACGGGATTGGATTCTAACAAATAACGTTGGTGGCCCTTCTTGGTAGACACAAAAAACGCCGCCATTTCGTTAGAAAAAGCGGCGGATGATTTGATTTCCGTCGATCAGGCGTAGGATGATTCCACCCGCTCGGCGACGTCCCGGTAGCCGTAGTCGACTTCGTAAATTTGTTTGAAGCAGTCGAGGGCGGCGGGCTTGTCGTTGACCTCCGCGTGGATGAGGCCTTTTTCGTAAAGTACTTCCTTCTTGGTGTTGTCCATGGCCACGAGATCCGCAAGGGCATCGGAGAGCTGTTTGATGGCAAGGTCGAACATGCCTTTTGCTCGGAACGCGCGTGCCAGCGTCAGCAACACCTTGGTGCGGATGTGCGGATTGCGGGTCGCTTGTTGGAGGTGAGGAATGGCGGCACTGTGTTCACCGGCCTTGTAGAGCGCGGTGCCGAGCTCGAAGCGGAGCTGTGGATCGGTTGGGTTTTGGTCGACTCGTTTTTGAGCTTCTTGGACCTGCTCCGCGACGCGGTCGGCTTTGCGAGCGTCGAGGGCCGCTTGAAGATCCGTATTGGTGGGGTCTGCGGCGGCGGCGGCTTCCAAGGTTTTCATGTCCACCTCCAGGGCGCGGTCGTTCATGGCGGCGGCCTTGGTGGCGAGTGCGACGTCGCCATTGCTCAGGGAGTGGGCCCAGCTGAAGAAGGTGTGGGCGTTGTGCCAGTCTTCGAGTTGCTCGTAGATGCTTGCGAGGTCCTTGACGGTGGCGAGATGGTTGGGATCGATGTTGTATTTCTCGACGATTTTGTCCCGGCGTTCTTCGAGTTGCTCCTTGGTGAGACCGGTCCGTGAGGCTTTTTCGAGTTCTTCAAATTCGGCCGTGTTTTTCATGAGCGAGCGCATGTCGGCGTTCTCGTCCCACTTCTGTTTCTGCATCGAGGCGCGGGCTGAGGCGTCTTTGGATCCCTTGATGGCAGGACCATCCGTTGGGTGGTGTTTGATGATGTCGTTATAGACTTCCGAGGCGATCATCGGTTGGTCGCGAGTGATGTAAAACTCGGCGAGTTTGTGGAGAAGCTTGGCATTCTCGGGATTACCCTTACGGACAGTCTCGAGGGCGAAAGCAGCGGTTTCGAAAAGTTCCAGTTTGAGGCAGGTATCGAAGAGAAGCTCGTTAGCTTGATCGTTGAGAGGGTCTTTTTCGAGTTCTTTTTCGATGAGCGGAAGAGTGCCAGCAGGATCTTTTTTCGCTGGGCCTTGGAGCTTCATGACACCCATACCACCACCGGACATGCCGAAGAGTCCGGACTTTTTCTTGGTGTTTCCGGCAATTTTGAGTTCGCATTCGCGGAGCATCTTCCGACCGTCTAGGAAGCCGGGACTTTCTTTGAGGACGCCCTGCAGGAGGCTGATTCCGTAGTCAAGGTTGGAGGTCTGAACTGCGGTGAGCGCCTTGAGCCAAAGGGGCTTGAGGTTCGCTGGGAGTTCTTTTTCGGTGATCTCGGGCATGGGATTTAGAGTATTGCGGTTTTGGGGAGTCGCGCGACGGCGGCGACTGGGCGCAAAATGGAGCTTCAATCATGGCTTGGCAAGCATGGGTGATGTAGAAAACAAAGAGAATGCTGGAATCCCCTATTTTTTGGGATTGATGCTCTCAAACGGATAAGCTACCCCGAGGCCGCAAGGCGAGTCGTTCTCCGCCGTCGTTTGCACTATCTTAAGTTCATATGCCTCCTCGCCCCAAGAATTCCGGCCGCCGCAGTAATCGCAATCGATATGGTCCGCCAAAAAGGTCCACCAAGGACGAAGAAGAAAAGGCGGTGGAGGTCGATGGTGAAATTTCATCCGTTCTCGCTGGCACGATGTTCCGAGTGAAGCTGGAAAGCGGCCACGAAGTGCTCGCTCATATTTCCGGGAAAATGCGCAAGCGTTTCATCCGTCTTGTGGTGGGAGACAAGGTGAAGATGGAAATGTCTCCCTACGATCTGACGAAGGCGCGGATCGTGTTCCGCTTGAGCTGAGCTGGGTTTTACGCGTCCTCCGCGCTAGCTTCGAGCGCGGCGGCAGGTTGGTTGCTGCGCCGCTCGATGACGATGTCGCCCAGTAAGTCGCTCTGGCGGACCATGAATTGGTTGAGCTTCATCAGCTCGAGCAGGGCGAGGAAGGTCACGATGACCTCGGCTTTGGTCGTGGCGGTTTGGAATAGCTCTTCAAAACGGCGGACTTCTCCAGGTGCAAAGTGCCCCAGAAGTAGCTCGATTTTATCCGAAACGGTGTAGCGGTCGTCGATGATATCACCAAAATCATGGGACTCCTCGAAGCGCTTGAGCACGTTCTGGAACGCGCGGATCAGGTCGAAAATCGAGACCTCCGCCAAGGCGGCGGGTTCCTCGGGTGGTAGGTCGGAGATGTCGGGTTGGTGGGCGAAGCGACCTTCCTGCTCCAGCTCCCGCAGACAGAGAAAACCGGCGGCATCCTTGAATTTTTTATACTCGATGAGCTGGCGGATGAGTTCCCAGCGTGGGTCGTCTTCCTCGGCATCTTCTTCCGGCGGCTGGTCTACGCGGGGAAGCAGCGTGCGGCTTTTTAAATACATTAAGTTTGCAGCCATTACGATGAACTCGGAAGCGAGGTCGATGTTGAGCAGCTTGAAGGTATTGATGTAGTCAAGGTATTGGCGAGTGATGCGCTCGATGGAGATGGAATGGATGTCTACCTCATCCTTTTTGATCAGGTAAAGCAGAAGATCGAGAGGGCCCTCGAAGATCTCAAGGCGGACTTTATAATCGGTGGCTTCCATGGGGGCGGGTGGTAGGGGATGAATCTTGCCGAAGCGAGGGTAAATTTGCCTCGCCTCGTAGGTGGTAGGTGGTTTTAGATATTGCTGCTGCAAGACAGGTTGAATTATGGAGTCGGACCAATCGGAAAATTTTAACGAACGCCTCAGTCAATGGGTCGCCAATCAGGGATTTTGGTTTCAAGTCCGCTATTCATTGACCGGCAGCGGGACCAAGGGGACGGCGCTTTTTCACTTGGTGCGGCTGAGTTATCGGCTGTTGATTTTCTTGTTGGTCGTGGCCGCTGGATTCTCGGTCTATCTGATCAAGCGCACTGAGTTCAAGTCGTTCAGTCGTGAATTGAAGAGTTCCTTGCAATCGGCCCTCTCCGCCTCGGAGATCCAGTTGGGCAAGTTCAACCGGGCACAGGGTCAGTTAGAAATTAGTCGTTTCGCGTGCGAAGGTGGCTCCGGGACATTCTTCACGACCCTAGAAGCGAGAAACATCCGTAGTAAAATGGGATTTTTGGACGGAGTCGCCGGACAATGGGATCCCGGAAATATCACGATGTCGAGACTGGATGCGGAGCTACTTGCGGGCGCGGACGACGAGGAGTCGGCATTGAAGTTTTCGAAGGCGTTATTCAAGCAGTCAGACCAGGTGCTGATCAATTCGCTTGAGGTGGGTGATGCTTCCCTGCGCTGGGGATATTCCGAGCGCACCCGGGGAGCCATCGAGAACAGTGTGTTGAAGGTCCAGCGCATCGGGACGGGCTTGAAACTGAGTTTCAAGGGCGGGACATTCTCTCAGAACTGGCTGCGGAAACTTGAGATTGTCAATCTGGTAGCAATCTGTGGGCCGGATGGGATTGTTTTCGAAAAGGCAGAGTTCCGCAGAGGGCAAGGCACGGTGGATTTTTCCGGGCTCAAGGTGCTTGGAGGTGCCCGCCCCACCGTTACAGGAATGGCGAAAATCCGGATGCTCGGCTTGGAGAGTGCCATGCCTGTGGCGATGAGAAGCTTCGTGGAGGGATCGTTCTCTGGGGATTTCCAAGTTTCAGGGTCCACCAATTCTTCAGATGGGATTGGCTTCGCGGGTCAAGTCACCTTGGACGGACAAGACGCCATCTCGCTGCGGGAGCGGATTCATCTCTTAAAGGCACTTTCCGTGGTGGATTACGTGCGAAACTACCATCGCGTCGACTTCCGCGAGGGTTCCTTTTTGATGAAAACTGGCGGTGGAGGAATGGAACTCACGGCTATGAAATTAAAAGCAGCTGATCTATTCACCCTTGAAGGCCATCTCAAAGTTAGATTGCCGACGGAGGAGGAGACGAAACAAGCGGTAAATAAGACAGTTGGAGCGACGAGCGCACCTTTATTCCAGGCGGAGGAGGACGAGAACGAAAGCCTCGCGGCGAGGGCAGGCGAGGATAGTTTTACCCTGCGCCGTGCGGCTCAAGCGATGAAGCAGGAGCAGGACGGACGTTTCACTGCCGGGACTTCATCCTTGTTTGACCGACTGGGGCTGAGTTTTGAAATGCGCCGTCTTCAGGAACAAGCGGCTGACCACTCGTCCAAGACACTGCGCTTCCAAGGAGAATTTTTGATCACCCTCCTGCCTGATGCTTTTGAGCGCGCGCCCCAGCTTGCCAAACAGTTTCCTGTGGATGGTAAGTTAGGAAGAATCCCGATGATGGTGCCGCTCGAAGGCACCCTTTACGAACTCACCTTGAAACAAGCTGAGGATATCTATCAGCAAGGGACCCGCTGAAAAATCAAGCCCGTGCTGCAAAGCCGAGACTGTGATAGATTTCACGAGTCGCATGGCTCTTGTTAAGAGTGTAGAAATGGATCCCATCCACCCCTTCGTTGAGAAGTCCCGCACATTGTTCCGCCGCGTAGTGGATGCCCACCCGTTCGACGGCTGCGGCATCGGAGTTCGCGCGGGCCAGCGCTCGTAGCAATTTTGCCGGATACCTTGCTCCTGCGGCGAGTTCTGCCATGCGTTTCATTCCTTGGATCGAGGAGATCGGCATCACCCCGGCGATGATCGGGACCCGGATGCCTTCGAAATCACAGCGGTCCCGGAAATCGAGAAAATCATGATTGTCGAAAAAAAGCTGGGTGCAGATGTAGTCCGCTCCGGCATCGACCTTGGCCTTGAGGAAATCCAGTTCATCCACCCGGTTCGGAGTCGT
>JANPAU010000239.1:0-6342 GCA_031430055.1 Akkermansiaceae bacterium
CGGCAAAATCTATCTGCTCTACAGCGCGATGGTCGATCCCACCTGGGAACGCGGAAACTACCTCGGTCGGATCGAGGTGTCCCGACATCTTCCCCAACGCACCCTAAAAATGAAGCTCGCCTGCAACAAGCGCTCGGACCTACGAGTGACCATCGGCATCGCCAGCAACAAAGACGCCACCAAACCCGAACACGAACTCGCCCCGCAAGCCCTCAACGGCTGGCCGCTCTTCGGTAATCCAAAGGACAACGTCGGCGAAGTCCCACTCGCTGGACCAGGTAATGATAGCCCGCTGGAACTCGGTATCGATCTCACTCCATTGCTCAACAAGTTAGGATCTAAGTTCACCAGTGATGCCCGCCTTTTCCTAAGCTTCAGCTGCGTGGAAAAAAACGACGCCACCGGCCTGCTCCATGCCTGTGCCATCCGACAATACGATGACCAAGGCACCTACGTCCAAGAGTCAGTCGTGGAAGTTCCAGACGGAACCTTCGCCAAAAAAACGCTCGCTCTCGAAACAATCCTTCGCCCATTACGCTGACCAAAGAGGAACAACTCCGGTTGATGGAAGCTCGCGACCGCCGCGAGGCGAGGCGGCGCGTTGCGAGCTGAGTTGGTCTGGGAAAAATTCGTCGGTTGGCGCAGAGGCATTCGACGCCCCTCTAATTTCCGCAAGGACGGCTGGCGGTCGATTTTCAGGACGCCGTAGTCGTCGGTATCAAGAGATCGACGAATCACCTTGCCTGCCACCTTGGCGGATGCGTAGTAATTGCCACCCCGATGGCGAATGAAACATTAAACCTTGGATTTACTGAATGGCGCGATTTGTTGCATGGCGTTGTAGCTTATTGCAGCGAAGGCACACATTCTGAGTATGCATTTGGCAAGATGGATCGTCGCAATCCTACACAGGGCCTGTAGCTCAGCGGTTAGAGCAGGGGACTCATAATCCCTTGGTCCAGGGTTCAAATCCCTGCGGGCCCACCAAACAAATGTTCATTATGAGCACTTTACGAAAATCCGGCATGCACGGATAGGAACGGATATGCAGCAAAACACACGGTGATGCAGAGAAAAACTTGCATCAAGTTACTAAGCCGCAAACTCACCTTTATCCACTACGAGCAACGTTTCCGCGAACTCATCGACCACTGTCACTCACGGTTTTACTCCTCGGCGGCGAGGCTGGCATTCGCAAGGTATTTGCAAATCACAGGAATTCGGTCGCTGATCGAATTCATTTCCAACAGAGACTGCCGCAAGTCCGCCTCATGGATGAATTGCTGCGAAATGATATCCGTCATCAACCCCGGATCATCTGCCCGGTCCAAAAGCGCAAAAACACCATTTTGCACTTCTTCTGACAAGCTCCGCACCGCATCCTCCACCGCTCCACGTAAAGTCTTCATCGCCGCTTTCGCCTGCGTCTCTGGAGAAAAAACCGAGATCACCGGCTCAATACTCGCATACGGGTAATCTCGCTCCTCATGCCATTCGGTGAATCGCACACTCATCACCCCATGGACCAACAGCTGCGACGTGCCATCTTTTTGTTCCCGCGAGGCCCGCACCAGCCCGATCGTCCCCACGGATGCCACATAGTTTTCCGGGTTCCCCTTCTCTTCTCCCAGCAATCTTGCAACCGCGAAAAAGCAATCTCCCTCCAACGCATCGTCCAACATTTTCCGGTAACGCGGCTCAAAAATATACAGCGGCAAGCCACCGTGAGGAAAGAGTGTACAATCGGGCAGGAGCATCACGCCGCAGCGTTCGGGAAGGTGGATACTGGCCATGTTGAGCAGAGCCTTACACCCACGTCCGGACCGCGCAAGACAGATAGATTTTCAAGCAAACACTTATTGGCTTGAAATCTACCCACAAAAAAATCCAGACAAAAAGCACACGTGAGTCCGCTCTACGCGACAATTAGTAAGAACAACCCGTTTTACCCCATGATCGAAGTCGAAAGTCTGACCAAACAATTCGGCACCAAGCGTGCCGTGGATAACCTCACGTTCACCGTCAAAAAAGGTGAAGTCCTTGGATTCCTCGGGCCAAACGGTGCAGGAAAATCGACCACCATGCGGATGATCACCGGATTCATCCCACCCACCTCCGGCGATGCCCGGGTCTGCGGAATTTCCATCACCGACAACCCGAGCGAGGCAAAAACCAAGATCGGCTATCTCCCGGAATCCGCGCCGCTCTATAATGACATGACGGTCGTCGGCTTCCTCAAGTTCTGCGCCGCCATCCGTGGACTCAAGGGCACCGAGAAAAACGACGCGGTCGAGCGCGCCATCGAAACTTGCTTCCTGACCAGCGTCGCCAGCCAATCCATCGACACGCTTTCTAAAGGATACCGCCACCGCACCTGCCTCGCCCAATCACTGCTGCACGATCCAGAAGTTCTCATTCTCGACGAACCCACCGATGGACTGGACCCGAATCAGAAATTCGAGGTTCGCCAGCTCATCAAGCGACTCGGCCAGACCAAGGCGATCCTCTTTTCCACTCACATTCTCGAAGAAGTCGAGGCATCCTGCACCCGCGCCGTCATCGTGGACCGGGGGAAAATCGTCGCCGATGGCACACCCTCCGAACTGCTAGCACAATCCGAAACAGGATCGCTCACCGACTTGTTTCGCAAGGTAACCTCAAGCGATACCGAAGCCGCCGCCTGATTCAGGAAAACCTAACTCACCTTTCTATCATGACTTCCTGCACCATCTACAAGCGCGAGCTCTCCAGCTACTTCTCGCAGCCCACCGCCTACGCGATCATCGTCATCTTCCTGCTATTTTCGCTAGGATTTACCTTCACGTTCGGTGAGTTCATGCGCGTGGGTGACTCCTCACTCCAGTGGACCTTCTTCTTCTGGCACCCGTGGATTTACATGCTCCTAGCACCCGCCGTCGGCATGAAACTTTGGGCCGATGAACAACGCACCGGCACCATCGAACTCCTCGGCACCTTCCCCGTCTCCACCTGGAGCGTGATCATCGGGAAATTTCTCGCAGCCGCCACGGTCTGGTTGATCGCCCTGCTGCTGACATTTCCCATCGTCGCCACCGTCAACTATCTCGGAAACCCCGATAACGGCGCCATCTTCGCCGGTTATCTCGGCAGCTTCCTCGTCTGTTGCACCTTCCTCGCCATCACCATGTTAGTCTCCGCCTGCACGCGGGACCAAGTCGTCTGCTTGATCGTCTCCGTCGCCATCTGCGTGCTCGTCGTGCTCTGCGGCTATGACCCGGTCACTCGCGAGCTTGCGAAAATCGTCTCGCCGAGCGTGCTCGAAGGCATCGTCTCCTTCGGCGTTTGGGACCATTTCCGCTCCTTGAATAGCGGGCTGTTCCGACTGAAAGACTTCATCTGGTTTGGCTCGATCATCTTCGTCTGCTTGCTTGGCACCAGCGCCATCCTTTCCGCCAAACGCGCCTGATCCATTAGAATCTCATTTTCAAACTCCAATACCTTCCGACCATGTCCGTCAAAACCACCCACCCGGTCACCCGTGCCGCCTTCGGCGTCGCCGCGCTCGTCGCGATTGCCGTTCTTGCCAATTGGCTCATCTCCCTAACACCACTCGGCAACCGAGGGGCCGACTTCACTGAAAACAAAGTCCACACCCTCTCATCCGGCACCCGCGCCATTGTCACCGAGTTAGATACACCCGTCGTCATCCGCTACTACGCCTCACGCAGCACCGACTACATGCCCGAAGAGCTCAAGCTCCACATGCGCCGTGTCGATGACCTGCTCAAAGAGTATTCCTCACTCTCCAAGGGAAAACTCCGCATCGAGAACCTCGACCCCGAGCCCGACACCGACGCCGAAGACTCCGCCAACCTCGACGACATCAATGGCCAACGCATGGACGACCAAAACCTCTTCTTCGGCCTCGCCATTTCCTGCCTCGATAAAACCAGCGTCATCCCCTTCATGGACCCCCGTGATGAGACGATGCTCGAATACCACATTTCCAAAGCCGTCGCCGAAGTCAGCACACCCACCAAGCCCAAGATCGGCCTCATGTCCGCCCTCGATTTGAAAGGCGCGCCTGCCATGATGCCCGGCCAACCACCGACTCCAGGCTGGGTGATCTATCAACAGCTCAAGCAATCCTTCGATGTGACAGACGTCTCAATGACTGCAACCACCATCGATCCCAAGGAAATCAAAGTCCTGCTGATGCTCCACCCCGCCGGCATCACCCCGGAGACCGAATTTGCGGTCGATCAATACGTCCTCAACGGCGGCACCGTCGTCGCCTGCCTCGATGCATTTTCTGTCGCCGCACAAATGACCACGCCTCCGTCGAACCCGATGATGGGCCAGCAACCACCGCCGCCCACCACTTCCACCCTCCCCACCCTGCTCTCCACTTGGGGCGTCACCTTCGAGTCCGGCATGGTACTCGCAGACCCCACACTCGCCACCAAGCTCGCAGGAAATCGCCTTGGCCTCGCCGTCCTAACACTCGGGAAAGACTCGATGCCTGAAAAGGATAACGTCATCACCAAGGATCTCGGCTCCGTCACCTTCTTCCTCCCTGGTGCCTTCACCAAAACCGGCAGCGGCGGAGTGACGGCTAACAGCCTGATCCGATCCACCACCCAAGCCGGTTTCGTCGATTCCATGCGTGCCTCCCGAACCGACCCCACCCTCGCCCGCACTCTCAAGTCGAATGGCACCGCCTACGATCTAGTCACTCATCTATCCGGCACCTTCAAGAGTGCCTTCCCCGACGGCAAACCCAAAGCCGCTGACGAGACACCCAAAGCTCCCGACGCCAAAGAAGACCCAAAGCTCGCCTCTCTCAAAGAAGGCATCGCTCCAGGAAACGTCTTCCTCATCGCCGATGTCGATGCCTTCTACGACAGTTTCGCTTACAACGTCCAAAACTTCGGCGGCACCCCGATGGCCTCGCCAGCCAATGGCAATGCCACTCTGCTCTTTAATATCGTCGACCAAGCCGTCGGCTCCAAGCACCTGATCGGCTCACGCTCACGCTCCGCCATCAGCCGTCCGTTCACCGTCGTCCAGAAAATGGAAGCCGACTTCAACAAAACTGTCGGAGCCAAGATCGAAGAATTCCAAGAAAAACAAAAAGCTGCTCAACAGAAACTCAGCGATCTCCAAGCGCAGAAAACCCGCGGCTCCGAGCTATCACTCTCCCCAGCCCAAGAAGCAGAAATCAAAAAACTGCGCCAAGAGCAGGTCGAGTATTCCAAACTCATCCGCGAGCAGGAAAAAGATCTCCGCCGCCAGAAAGACAAACTCGGCGGGAAAATCACCCTACTCAACGTCGCCGCCATGCCAGCCTTGGTCGTCCTCATCGGCCTAGGGTTTTTCTTCCAACGCCGCCGCGCCACTCGTGCTAGATAATGTGTTGAGAGTGGAAAGTTGAGAGTTGAGAGCGAACACTCAGCAACTCCAGCGATTCACTCTCCTCTTTCACTCAACTCCCAACCTTCAACTCTCAACTTCTTTCCAAAATGAACAAACGCCAGGTTACCATCCTCTGGGTCATCGCCATCGCCCTCGGCGCGGCTGTGACTGCCGTGAAGCTTAGCCAAAACACCTCCACCCGCAGCGCAACTCAGCGCGTTCCCGGGCAGATGTTGTTTGAATCTTTCCCCGCCGCAGACGCCTCCACCCTTGAAATCCAAGGCGCAACTTCCACCGTCACTCTTTTAAAAAAAGACGGAAAGTGGAGCGTCACCCAGCGCGATGGCTATCCGGCTAACACCACCTTCGTGAATGACCTCATCCGCTCGCTCAGTGAGTTAAAAATCACACTCGGCATGGAAGCAGGTCCATCCTTCGCACCACGCTTCGGCATGGATGAAAGCGCCACCAAGCCCGCAGACCGTGGACTCACCGCCACTTTCAAGGACGCAGCCGGTAAGGAAATCGCCAAGGTCTCGCTCGGCAAGTCCATCGAAAGCGGAGCTGCCTCATCTCCCATGGGCGGCAGTAACGCCGTGGGCCGCTACGTTCGCAATCACGCTGACGAATCCGGCTTCTACGCCGTCAGCGAAATGTTCCCTTCCGTCAGCGACGAAGCTCCGCGCTGGTTAGACACAGGATTCCTCAATCCAGAAAAAATCCAAACCATCACCCTCAGCCAAGTTGGCAAAGCCGATCCCGCTTGGAAGCTCACTCGCGAAACCGAAGAAGCCGAGTTCAAACTCCAAGGCGCAACTGGCACCGAAGTGCTAGACACCACCGTCACCGCACCGCTCAAAAGCATCTTCTCCTACGCCCGCTTCGAAGACGTCGTGCCCGCCGCCAAGGTCGCAGAGCGCACCATCGCCGAGAGCAAGCGCACGGCCA
>JANPAU010000240.1:0-3094 GCA_031430055.1 Akkermansiaceae bacterium
AAGCTGCCGAGCTAGCTCGTTAATCCTTCAGACTCATGATGTTTTCCACGCCCACGCGCCGCGCCACCCTTCTGGCATACACAGTCGCTTCCTTGTCGCTGTCATGGGTAAGTGCCGCTGAGTCCATACAGCTCGTTTTCCAAAATGGCAGATCCGTGCCGCTTTCCTCGGTAGCTTTGCAGGCTGACAAGCTGGTCATCACGACGCCTGCAAATGGATTTAACATGGGTCAATCTTTTCCTCTTAGTGCAATTGACCACGTGTTTGGCGACAAGCCTGCCTCCATTAACCTAGGGATCGCCATGTTGCTAACGGGTAAGCCTGCTGACGCCTTGAAGCTGCTTGAACCCGTTGTGGCGGAGCAAAAACTCACGGCCCAGATTCCTGGGAATTTTTGGCTCGAAGCCGCCCGCGCGGCCTTAGTCGCCTACGCCGTGAGTGGGGATACCGCCAAAACCACTGAGATTGGCAAAGAAATTTCCAATGCAACACCAAACCAGGGGATCGATTCCTTCGTTTCTCTCGGCAAGGCACTGCTTCTACCCGCATCGACCAGCCCCGAAGAGCGCGAAACCGCCTTGCGCGATCTCACGACAGACAATTTACCGGCTGACGTTGCAGCTTATGCTTCTTTCTACCGGGGAAATTTGTTAAGTGAAGCCAAGCGCGACAGGGACCCGGCGAAGGCCCTTCCGCAGACAATGACTATCCTTGAAGCCTACCTCATGGTCCCCACCCTTTATCCCGCTGGCGGCATCATTATCAACGGAGTCGCTGAGTTGAAAGCCGCAGAAATTCTGGTTGCTCTCGGTCGCCGCGAGGAAGCCACCGCACTTCTCAATTCATCCATGCGCGGAACGGGTGGAACCTTGGTCGCTGCCGCTGCGGCCAAACGCCTTGAGACCTTGAAATAATTTGTATTGCGTCTTTTTTACACACCATCTCCACACAAGATTATGAAAGCAATTATCCAAAAGGCCATCTATGCCGCAATCGTGTTTCTCCCGATGACCGTCTGCGCCGCAGAGGCCGCAGGCGGGAAGAAAAAAACACTGCTCACCACTTACCACGAAGGAGGTTGGGTCATGCACCTTTTGCTGATTTGCTCGATTGCGATGGTTTGGCTCATCATCGACATCTGGATGCGTACGAACAGTAAGAAAATGACGCCAGATGAGGACGTGACGATGGCGCAAGAACTGTTCCGTGCCGGTGACTACGTGGGTGCTTACCAAGCGATGAAAGCCAGCTTCAGCCCCTTTGCTGAGGTGATGCGTGCCGGTCTCGGATCGGTCGGCTATGGCAAGGATGCCACGGAAGAGGCGATCTATGCGACGGTCGAAAAAATGAGCTCCACTCTCCAGACTCGCATCAACTACCTTTCCGTGATCGGAGTCTGCGCTCCGATGATCGGTCTACTCGGAACGGTCGGAGGGATGAAGGGGGCTTTCGGTAGTTTAGGTGCCGATGGATTATCCACTGGTGTCGGAACGCTTGCCGGCCACATCGGTGAGGTTCTCGTTGCTACCGCAGCGGGACTTCTCGTCGCCATTCCTGCTTTCATGGCGTTCTACTTTCTACGGAACAAGCTCCAAGGTGCAGTCCATCACTTGCATGAAGTTACCGAACACCTCTTCCGCAATGCTCCTTACGAATATTTGAAAGACGCGGACGTCGGCCAAGAAGAGACTTACGCCGCTTTGCCGAACTGGGTCCAAGCTCCCGGGGGTTGAGTTCGCCTCAATCTTTTTATTAAACTCTTAAATATAACCTAATTCTATGGCTGGTGGTGGTGGTGGTGGTGACGGAGAACCTGAGTTCCAGATTGCTCCAATGATCGACGTGCTGCTCGTGCTGCTCGTGTTCTTCGTCATGATTACCTCTGCGGAAGTTCTCAAGGTGGACAAGAACATCAAACTCCCAGTCTCGCCGAATGCGAAGGCTCGCGAACCGGAGATGACCAAGCACGAGATGGCGGTGAACTTACGGTTCGATCAATTAGCCAACAAAGGCATTCTTGTGGTAAACGATAAAGTCTACGATAACTGGCAGGAAGTCGTTCCCATTCTCAAGGGAGGCTTGGAGCGCGACAGCAAGCTTCGCATCGTCGTCCGCGGTGACGCAGCGGTCCCCGCTGGAGAGATTCAGCGAATCATGAACCTCATCGGGGAAGCCGGCATCGCCGACATCGCCTTCGCTTCATCCAACAAGTGACACGATTATGAAAAAGAATCTCCGTCACCGCAGAAAAGGTAATGCAGAAGTCAACTTGGGCTTCCAAATCGCGCCGATGATCGACGTGGTCTTCGTCATTTTGATGTTTTTCATCGTGCAAGCCAGCAACATCCAAGTGGAGACCGCCCACGTCACCAAGTTGCCTGGCACCGTGGAGTCCAAGGAGGGAATTGTCACTCCGGATGAAATCGCTGTCCGCATCGAGGACGACGGCCAAGTGTATCTCAACGATGATCCACTCGACACCCCAGAGGCCAAGAATCTGCCCGAGTTCGCCAGTAGCTTGAATCAACTGCGGGAAAGCAGCGATGCCTCGAAGGCTGAAGTGCTCGTGACGATTTACGCCAACGACCTTGCGCGATACGAAAGAGTGGTCGATGTTCTCGATGCTTTAAGCCGAGCAAGAATCGCAAACGTTAGCTTCCAAGCCGGTAGCAGCGAATAATGCATTCCTCAGATTCATCAGACTGAACTGTTCACTCACTCCCACCATGGAAATATACGATAGCGAAGGAAACCTCATTCGGGTTGAGGAGAAAAAACAAAGTTGGTGGGTAAAACTGGGTGGCGGCTCCCTCATGATCGCCGCGCTTTTTCACGCCATTTTACTGGTCATCGGCGCATTCTGGGTTTTCCAAATCATCAAAGAACCCGAGAAAAAAGTCGATTTCATGCCCCCTGGCGGCGGTGGCGGCGAGCGGGGTGCTGAGCACAAGGTGCAGCAGAAAAAGCGCGCGCAAATCACCCCGACGACCAATTCCAAGCGCGTCTTCGCCGAAGGGGCCCAATCGTCTTACGCCATTCCCGAGCAGGGAGATCAATTCGGCGAAATGCCCACCCTCAGCTCCCTCAGCGGCGG
>JANPAU010000241.1:0-2994 GCA_031430055.1 Akkermansiaceae bacterium
CTTTAGCCGCCCCCCGTGGGAGACGACCTGGACATGCGCCGCCGCCTCCCCGGCCTTTTGGGTCGGTTTGGCGGCAATGTTTGCGGTCATTGCCTACCGCGTAGCTTGAGGTTTCTAAGCCCCGTCCGCCAAGGCGGACGGGGCGAGTAGATGGATGCGGCAGCCTAGCGGCAAGGAGAAACGACGAAACGGATTAGAAACGAGCGTCCCGGCAGCCAATGATCGTGGCGGCGGTTTTCAACCGCCATGCCCCGGACCTCGGATAAAAGACATGGCGGATGGAATCCGCCGCCACGGTGCCGGGTCGCGACCCAAGCGCTGATTTACGCGCTGAACGGGCGGAAATAATTCGATCCCGAAGCGTCGGGCTCGTGTTTCGACTGCTGGTGCGCGATGCACGGGCGTAAATAATTCGATCCCAAGGCGTTGGGATCGTGTTTCCGGTGCTGGTGCGCGATGTTCCACACCCCGTTACGCGATGTCCGGGGACTTGGGCATGATGTCAGATCCTGCGGTCTCTCATTCATTCCGCTAGGCAACTACATTTCACAATCGAACCACAGATCAACTGGCTGAACACAGATGAAAGAAGGTATCTTGGGCGAATATTCAGGCTTCCAGTGCTGCATCATCGGTATTCCCAACTCTTCATCCCTCTTATCTGCGTATATCCGGTTCATCTGCGGTTGAAAAATTCCAAATGAAGGTGCCCTGATTCATTCCGGCTTGATACTTACCGGCTAAGAATGGAACCTGCGCCTTCATGTCCGCCGCTGTTCAACACACTCTCGCTGGCCAAGCCACCCTCGAAGGCACTTCTCTCCACACCGGACAGAAGGTCTCGCTTACGCTCAAGCCCGCTCCCGAAGGGCACGGATTCAAGTTTCGCCGCGTGGATTTACCCGACCAACCCTTCATCAATGCCGATGTGGAAAAAGTCCAGACCGTCGAGCGCGCCACCACTCTGGCGGAAGGCTCCGTCAAAGTACACACCGTGGAACACGTCATTTCCGCCCTCACCGGCATGGGCGTGGACAACGCGCTCATCGAGATGGACGCCAACGAGCCGCCGATCGGCGATGGCTCGTCGCGACCGTTCGTGGAATTGATCAAAAAAGTCGGCATCCTCGCCCAATCCGCGCCGCGCAAGGTGTGGGAAATCCGCGAGCCGCTTCACTTGGAAACTGGCGACGGCACCATCATCACCATTGTCCCTTGCAAAACCTTCAAAGTTTCTGTCACCAATGTCGGCCCGGAAGGACGCTTCACTCAGTATTTCTCCAGCGAGGTCACCCCAGCGCTTTATGAGAAGGAAATCTGCGCCGCACGCACCTTTGTTTACTACGAGGACGTCAAGCCGCTGCTCGACAAGGGACTTATCAAAGGCGGCTCACTCGAAAGCGCCGTCGTCATCCGCGGCAATGAAATCATGTCCAAAGAGGCGATGCGCTTCACCAATGAATTCGCCCGCCACAAGGCACTCGACCTCATTGGAGATCTGATGCTCTCCGGCATCAAGATCCTCGGCCACGTCATCGCGGTGAAGCCCGGCCACGGCCCTAACACGATGATGGCCGCCAAGCTGAAGACCGAATACGCGCGGATGCGCTCGATGGTCCCCGCCGCCGTCTCCATCCCAGATGGTGAGAGCGTGCTCGACATCAAGGAGGTGATGAAAATTCTACCTCATCGCTACCCGATGTTGATGGTCGACCGGATTGTCGATTGCCTCGGCGACAGCAAATGCATTGCCATCAAGAATGTCTCGATCAACGAGCCATTCTTCGCGGGTCACTTCCCCGGCCACCCGATCATGCCCGGTGTTCTCCAACTCGAAGCCATGGCCCAGGTCTCCTCCGTCCTCATGCTCCGCAAACCGGAAAACAGCGGGAAAATAGGCTACTTCATGAGTGCGGACAACGTCAAATGGCGTCGTCCAGTTTTCCCCGGCGACACCCTTTTTATCGAAACGGAAATCACCAAAATGCGCGGCTCCATCGGCCAAACCCGCTGCCGTTGCCTCGTCAACGGCGAGGTCGTCTCCGAAGCAGAACTCAAGTTTGCGCTGATGGATCGCTGAAGAAGTTGAGGGTGGAAAGTTGAGAGTTGAGAGACGGAATCCGCAGATCATTTCTCTTTCCATTTCACCCATCCGCGATTCTCCCTCTTCTCTAACTCTCAACACTGAACTCCAAACTCTCAACTATCTTCCCCATGTCCACCGAACGCAAGACACTCGACGAACGCGCCCAAATGACCGACCTCGAGCGGGTCCGCCACTCCTCCGCCCACGTGATGGCCACCGCCATCCTCCGCCTTTGGCCTGACGCGCAATTCGCCTATGGCCCGCCAATTGAAGCTGGCTTCTACTATGATTTTGAAATGAGTCACCGCGTGACGCCGGATGACTTCGAGAAGATCGAGGCGGAGATGAAAAAAATTTCCAAGGAGAACCAGAAATTCGAATACAAGGCGATCTCCCGTGACGATGCCAAGGCCATGGCGGAAAGTGGCCGTCTCGGTGGACTCACAGAACGTCCAGGCAATCCCTCACGCTTCAAGCTCGACCTCATCGAAAAGATTCCTGAAGGCGAACAAATCTCCTGCTTCCAAAACGGCGACTTCATCGACCTCTGCGCCGGACCTCACGTCGGCTACACATCGAAGTGCAAGAACGTGAAACTCATGTCCGTCTCCTCGTCGTTCTATCTGGGCGATGAATCGAAAGGTCAACTCCAGCGGCTCTATGGAACCGCTTTCGAAAACAAAGAAGAGTTAGAAACTCACCTCACCCGCCTTGAAGAAGCGAAGAAGCGCGACCATCGCCGCCTTGGTAAGGAACTCGGACTCTTCCACATCGATGAAATGGTCGGCCAAGGGCTTATTCTTTGGAAACCGAAAGGCGCACTCGTCCGCCGTTCACTGCAAGACTTCATCACCCAGGAACTCGACAAGCAGGGCTACTCCCAGGTTTTTACCCCGCACATCGGCAAG
>JANPAU010000242.1:0-6105 GCA_031430055.1 Akkermansiaceae bacterium
CTTTGTGAACTATCGTGATGCCTTGCGTGATCTAACAAATGAAAACGTCAGGGTGGCCGATGTCACGTCGCCATGGCTGGAGCTGCTCCAGCGCAAGCCCTTCCTCGATCTGAGCGGGAATAACGTGAATCATCCTAACGATTTCAGCCATCGTCTCTACGCTCATGTCATTGGCGAACTATTTCCCCTCAATACTGAACCTCACCAACCCACGAAATAAGAATGAAACATCTCACTAACCGCGTCATGGCATGCTTGTCAGCGTTCTCGACGATTATCCCCCTCGCTAGCGCGGTCGCCACTGATCTGACCCATCTGCGCTGTGAGTCCCGTGTGGACCCGCTCGGCATCGACGCGGCGCAGCCTCGGCTGAGCTGGGTGATGGCGGAAAGCGCCGGGAAGCTGGCTGTTAGAGGTCAACGGCAAACCGCCTATCAAGTGTTGGTGGCGAGTTCGGAAAAATTACTGGAAAAAGACCAAGGCGATCTCTGGGATAGCGGTAAGGTTGCATCTAGCCAGACGATCCAAGTCGCGTATGCTGGCCAGCCCTTGGCGGCGCACCGGCGCTGTCACTGGAAGGTCCGCGTCTGGGATAAGGAGGGGAACCCTACGGCGTGGAGTCGTCCGGCGGTTTGGGAGATGGGCTTGTTCTCCCCGCAGGATTGGCAGGCGCAGTGGTTGAATGACGGGAAACCTCAGCCGACAAAGAGTGAGGATTTCTACCGAGAAGACCCCGCACCGTTATTTCGCAAAGATTTCACCCTGCCGAAGGAAGTCGCGAAGGCGCGACTCTACATTTCCGGCCTGGGCTACTATCAGGCGAGTTTGAATGGTGCTGTCATCGGCGATCAAGTGCTCGATCCCGGCTGGACCAGTTATGCGAAGACGGTTCTCTACAGCACGCAGGACGTCACCGACCAGCTCCGGCAAGGTGATAACTGCCTGGGCGTGACGCTGGGAAATGGCTGGTATAATCCGTTGCCGCTACGGATGTGGGGACACCTTAACTTACGCGAACACCTGGCGCTGGGTCGCCCGCGGTTCATCGCCCGACTGGTAGTGGACTTTGCTGATGGCACCCAGCAGGCGATTGTGAGTGACTCGACTTGGAAATCAAGCGATGGGCCGATCCTCAGAAATAACATTTTCCTAGGAGAAATTTACGATGCACGCAAGGAAGTGTCCGGCTGGGACCGCCCAGGCTTCGCCGACAGTGGATGGCGCACTCCCGGCCTCGCCACCGAGCCGATCGGTGTGCTTCGTTCGCAGCGCCAGCCGCCGATCCGCGTCACCCGCACGCTCAAGCCCGTGAAAATCACCGAACCCACTCCCGGAGTGTATATCTACGACATGGGCCAGAATTTCGCTGGCTGGGTAAAACTCCGAGTTTCTGCACCTGCTGGGACTTCGATTACGCTCCGCTATGGCGAGCTGTTGAAAAATGACGGAGCCCTCAATCCTATGACCAGCGTGGCCGGTCAGATCAAAGGGAACCGCAAAAATGAGGCGGGCAGCGAGGAAAGTGTCGGCGGCCCGGGCGCTCCGACCATCGCCTGGCAAGCAGATACCTACATCACGAAGGGTGGGGGAGTGGAGGAATACACGCCGCGTTTCACGTTCCACGCATTTCGTTACGTCGAAGTTACGGGTCTAACTGCCAAGCCCACTGCTGAAATGATCACCGGCCTACGGCTCAACTCAGACGTCGAGCGCAGCGGTGCGTTCGCTTGCTCCAACGAGTCGTTCAACCGCATCCAAGAAATGTGCGATTGGACCTTCCTGAGTAATATTTTCAGCGTGCAGTCCGACTGCCCGCATCGCGAGCGCTTCGGCTATGGGGGTGATCTCGCCGTCACCAGCGAGGCTTTTATGATGAATTATGATATGGTAGAGTTCTATGCCAAGACCGTCCGCGACTGGAGCGACAGCGCCCGTCCAGATGGCGGATTGAGCGATACGGCACCCTTCATGGGGCTGGAATATTGCGGCCTTGCCTGGGGGATGGCTCATCCGCTGGTGCAGCGCCAACTCTATCAATACTATGGCGAGCGCCGCTTGTTAGAAGAGCAGTATGATACGACCAAGCGCTGGTTAGATCGGGAAATCGCGAAGAACCCCGGCCTCATCGTCGCCGGTGGACTGAGTGATCACGAGAGCCTGGTTCCCACTCCGGCTCCTGTTTTAGTCACTCCCTTATTTGCCGCCAGTGCCAAGACCGTCGGCGAACTTGCCGCGATCCTCGGCCACCCGGCGGATGCGGAAAAGTATCAGCGTCTCGGGGAGCAGATTCAAAACGCCTGGCTGGCAAAATTTCTTGATCCCGCCACCGGTAAAATTGGTCCCGGCAGCCAAGCCAGCCAGTCGTTCGCCCTCTATCTGAATCTGGTCCCCGCAGACCAGCGGCAGGCAGTCTTGAAATTTTTCTTGGATGATCTTCGGCGTGTGCCTGAACCTCACCTCACTACCGGCATCTTCGGCACCAAGTTCGTGCTCGATGTGCTCTCTCGGGAAAATCACAGCGATCTTGCCAGCGCCATCGTCAGCCAGAAATCCTCACCTGGCTGGGCATACATGTTAGAAAATGGGGCCACCACCTTGTGGGAGCATTGGCAGGGCAGCGACAATACCTTCTCTCAGAATCACCCGATGTTCGGTTCGGTTAGCCAGTGGTTCTACCAATGGCTCGGCGGCATCCAGCCCGCTCCGAGCGCCGTCGGATTTGATCAAATCATCATCCGCCCGCAGGTGCCTGCAGGGCTCGACTGGGTGCGTTGTCACCATGATTCCGTCCGCGGCCGGATCGTCAGCAACTGGAAGCGAGACGGCGCTAAGCTCTCCATGGATATCACCATCCCGGCCAACACCACTGCCACGATCCACGTCCCCGCCAAGGACGCCGCCAGCGTGACGGAATCCGCGAAACCCACGGCTGAGGCGGACGGCGTGAAGTTTCTGCGGATGGAAAACAACGCCGCTATCTATGCGGTGGGCTCCGGTAATTATCAGTTTGAGGCGCAGCGCAACTGATTCGAAACTTGAACTAGTTGGCTGAAAAGTATCAGGGGCTTTCTGGAGATTTATTTTGCCAACCCTCGCGGAGACTCCTAATCCGAAGCCTTGTCGGTGACAATATGTGAACCGACCGTCAGTGGGCAAGCCCCTTGGCGAGCACAAAAATCCGCTATGAAAACAAATAATAAAAATCAATTGGCATTGGGGTCATTGGCGATCTTCGCCTTGGCCATGGCTCAAACTCAAGCCGCGTCGATCAACGTGCCTAACGGCAGTTTTGAAACGCTCTACAAACCGAGCCAAACCACCATCACAGCGGACATTGGCCAAGGCTGGACGGTAGGCGTAGGAGCTGGCGTAGGGGTGGATGGTGGTATAGCGACCTATTCTGACACCAGCACAGGCAGCGCGGTGGATGTCCCCGGATGGGTCCAGTCTTCGGGTGTGGGTTCGGTATCAAAGCAAGCCTCAACTACGCCATATGGGAGCTATTTCTTCATGGCCAATGGCATGGGTTGGGGGGATGCCAATGCTGGAAGCATCAAATCTGCTGCTGTTTTGGCAACGGTAGCGAGTAGTGAATCCTATACGCTTTCGGTGTTTGGCTATACTGGCTATGATGGCGCTACCCCCCTTCTCCCTTTAAACCCTGTAGTCCTTGAATTGTTGGCCTGGGACGGGACAACGGAATCAGTAATTGCCTCTGCTTCCGCTGCATTTCCAAGTTTTGTGCAGGGTACGTGGCAATCCTACTCGAAGACATATGACGAAGCCTCCCTTGCCGCTTACGTTGGTCAAGGTCTGAAGATTCGCGTGGGCTGGGCACCGGGATCTCCCGGTGAGCAGTCCCAGTTGGACAACGTCACGCTTACCTCCGCGGACGGCATCCCTGAACCCGCCTCATTGAGTCTGCTGGCGCTTGGCGCATTGGGGCTGGTTCGTCGCAAGAGGCACTGAGTCTGAAGGGTATTGAGCGGAATCGCTCAATACCTACCATTTCCCGTGAATGGCTGCTGTTGAGGTGGCCGTTCATGGGACAAAACCCCAACAAGGAGCGGCGGAATCTGTCCGCCCAGCCCATGAGATGACAATGATTCGCGGACTGCCTCTTCCCATTGGCTTTTTCATGGGCTGGGCGGACGGATTCCGCCCCTCCTTGAGTTCTCAATCCTTAAACCCAAACAGGAAAATAAGGGCCACTGATTTCACTGATTAAACTGATTTTGAAGAAGTTTGTCCAAAGCTCTCACTCACCCAAAAGGTGACGGTAAATTCTGCCAGTTGATTTTCACAGCTCTCTTAAAATCTGTCAAATCAGTGAAATCATTGGTTAAAAATCTCCCCTTCATTTTCCCATTTAGGACAACCCACTCTCCCACTAGAATTCCAATATGAAAACCATAAACCATCGGATGGATCCACCATCAGCTCCCCAGCTCTTCGCCCGTTACGGGCGCTCGGCGTGGCGGCATTGCTCGGCACGCTTTTTAGCGCACCTTCCCTCCAAGCTGCCGACTCATTGATAGGTCGCTGGATCTCCGGCTCGGAGAGTCTGACGGACTCCTCCGGCTTCACCGCCCCCGGCACGCATGATGGCGTGGCCGTGGGTAGCAGTGCTGCTTCACTCGCATGGAGTGTGGACGTGCCCATTGGCTTTCCTCCGGGGAAGTCCTTGGATCTGACGGCCAATAACGTCGCGGTGCAGATCAATAACACGGCCACCACCGATGGGGCGGGTTATCAGACGACTTTCGACAACGATATCTCGACCAAATTCACCGGCACCTTCTGGTTCAAGGGAACGCTTGGAGGCGCCTGGTTTTCCAAGAGCGGCAATACCCCGTTTGGCTGGCAATCGCGCCCGCTTTCGCCCTATGTGGACTTCACCATGCGAAATAATAGTGGGGAACCTGTTGGAACTGGGTCCAGCATGACTTCCAACCCAACCACCTACACGGACGGAGCGTGGCACCATGTGGCCGTCGTCTTCGATGGCACCGCCTCCTTTCGGAAGCTCTACGTGGATGGCGTGCTCAAGAATACCGTCACCGGCACTCCTTATTCGGTGAATTTCGCCAACAAGAGCCATCTGATTCTAGGTGCGAGACAAGGTGATAAGGATGCACTTGGGGTCCAATTGCCGAATGTCCCCTATAAATAACTTCTTCCCCGGCAAGATGTATGATGTGCGGATGTATAACTACGCGCTGTCGGCTGGTCAGGTGTCGGATGTTTTCAATCCGCCCGCCTTGCCCTCCAGTAAGGAAATCACTTCATTCACCTTCCCGGGAATCGGCAACGCGACCATTCTGGGATCCAACATTTCCATGACGGTGCCGCATAGCACCATTGTGGCGGCGCTGGCCCCCACCTATGTGCATACCGGTGCGTCCAGCACGCCAGTTTCCGGCAGCACCCAGAACTTCAACACGCCCCAAACCTACACCATCACGGCGGGAAATGCATCGACCGCGAACTACACGGTCACGGTGACGAAAGCTCCGATCAGCACGGCCTGTGACATGTTGAGCCTCAGTTTGGGTTCCTATTCTTCCTCGATTGTCGGGACCAGCGTCACGCTCTATGTGCCACCCGGCACGGATGTGACCAACCTCAGTCCGACGTTCACGGTTTCCCCGTTCGCCACGGCCTCCCCGCTTTCGGGAAGCACCCATAACTTCACCAGCCCGGTGAACTACGTGGTCACCGCCGAGAACGGCATCGCCACCAAGACTTACTCCGTGACTGTGGCGCAGACGAATTTCTGGATCAGCAATGCCGGGGACTCTTGGTCCACCGACACCAGTTGGGATCCCGCCGTGGTGCCGACTTCGGCGTCCACGACCGTGCTCGGGTTCTTCACCGCCGGCACTTACGCCAGCACCCATGACTTGGGCGATGATTTCCAAGTGAACCAGCTCGTCTTCGGTGCCCCGGTTCTCACGCTCGGTGGTCAAAGCCTCCTGTTCTCAGGCACCGCGCCAGCGCTTGTCCAAAGCGGCACGGCTGCGGTGACGATTTCAAGCGCTCTTAATCTCGGCACCGCCACCAGCGTGGGCGGCTCCGGCACCGGCGCAGTCTCCCTCAGCGGCG
>JANPAU010000243.1:0-19444 GCA_031430055.1 Akkermansiaceae bacterium
AATGGAGGGTGAAAGTGGGGATCAAGAGGGACGGGGCGGCGGGGGTTGAGCTTTTCTTTCGCGATTCATTGGCGTGCGCTCTTATCAAGAGCGCGCTACCTTTTCGCGGCGCATTGGCGTGCGCTCTTGTCAAGAGCGCGCTACCTTTTCGCGGCGCATTGGCGTGCGCTCTTATCAAGAGCGCGCTACCTTTCGCGGCGCATTGGCTGCGATGAAGAGCTTAACGCGGAGGCGCGAAGGGGGCATGAAGGAAGACTGGGGGTTGAGGTTGAGGAAGACTTGGGCTTTGGATTTCTCGAATAAAACTGAAAGTTTGAAACTCGACTTCGAGAGGAACGGTGGTAAATTGTCCGCATGACGACTCAATTCCTGACTGATGAGCAGGGCCAAAAGGTGGCAGTGGTGATTCCCATGGCGGACTATGAATCGCTGATGGAGGATGTGGCGGACTTGGCTGCCGTAGCGGAACGCAGGAATGACGAGCGGATTTCACTGAGCGAACTTAAGGAGCATCTGACCGCCGATGGCTTGTTACCACGTTGAGATCTCCAGGTCTGCCGCCAAAGACTTGCGAGGGATCGCTAAGGAGTGGATTCCCAAGATCGTGGCGGTGATCGAAGCACTCGAGACAGATGCTCGCCCGCCCGGCTGCAAAAAGCTGGTGGGATCGGACCAAACTTACCGGATTCGAATGGGTGACTATCGTGTGGTTTACGAGGTTGCGGACCACACGTTGATCGTCCTGGTCGTTCGGATTCGCCACCGCCGGGATGCGTATCGCTAAATTGAAATTGGGAAAGTGGAAATGGAGAGAGGAAGATTGTCGAAGGTCTTAAGGTCGAAGGTCTAAAAGTCGGGAGAAGAAGAGCTTTGGGCTGGGGATGGGCGTTTCTGACTCTTTGACCTTCGACTTTTAGACTTTTAGACGGCCGGAGGCCTCATGAGACAATGGGTGGTGAAAGTGGGGATCAAGGGGGGCGGGGCGGCGGGGGTTGAGCTTTTCTTTCGCGATTCATTGGCGTGCGCTCTTGTCAAGAGCGCGCTACCTTTTCGCGGTTCATTGGCGTGCGCTCTTATCAAGAGCGCGCTACCTTTTCGCGATTCATTGGCGTGCGCTCTTGTCAAGAGCGCGCTACCTTTCGCGGTTCATTGGCGTGCGCTCTCGGCGAGAGGGCGCTACCTTTTTGCGGCGCATTGGCATCGACGCTCATCGAGTGTGGCATTGTTTCATCCTTACCAATAAAATAACCGTGTGTCCATCAGTCGGGCCGGGGACTTGAGGCTTGACGGGGGACGGTTTTGCTGCTGGCCTGCGGCGTCTGGTTCCTGATTGTGAATCATTTGCCAGCTCCCGAGTTATTTAAGTTTTCTGAAATTAAAGACTCGGGATTCTCGTTTTAACCTCTGATTACTTATCTCTCTTATGGACTGGACCTCCCCGCTTTGGTATGCTTCATACATTGTTGTTCTCATCGGTCTTGCAGGCTACGGCTCGCACCGTTTGACCATCGTTTTCCTGTATTTGAAGCACTCGCGTAAGCACCCTAAGCCGAAAGAGTTGTTCAAGGATCTGCCCTTAGTAACCATCCAGCTTCCTGTTTTTAACGAAATGCACGTGGTGGATCGCTTGTTGGGATCCGTCTCCGCGCTGGATTACCCGAAAGACAAGATGCAGATTCAACTGCTGGATGACTCGACGGACGAGACGGTCGAAATTTGCCGAGCTGGGATCGAGGGCTTGAAAGCACGTGGTTTCGACGCCGAGCATATCCACCGGACAGATCGCACGGGTTACAAGGCGGGAGCGCTTGAAAATGGCACCCAGTTCGCAAAAGGAGAATATTTACTCATTTTGGACGCAGACTTCGTTCCGAATCCCGACCTCTTGGAGAAGACGATTCACTATTTTACTGACGATAATATCGGGATGATTCAGACCCGTTGGGGACATCTGAATCGCACCTTCAACGTCTTGACTCGCATCCAAGCGATGTTCTTGGACGGGCACCTCGAATTGGAGCAGACGGCGCGCAATCGCTCGGGGCGTTTTTTCACCTTCAATGGCACCGGCGGGATTTGGCGGAAATCCTGCATCGCTGATGCCGGTGGTTGGGAACACGACACGCTGACGGAGGATATGGATCTGAGTTATCGCGCCCAGCTGAAGGGCTGGCGCTTCATTTTCCTCAACGATGTGGAGACTCCCGCCGAGCTTCCGGTGGACATGGATGGATTCAAGAGCCAGCAGCATCGCTGGACCAAGGGTTCGATCCAAGTTTGTAAAAAAGTGCTGCCGGCGATTTGGAAAAGCGATGTGCCGCTTTTCATCAAAATGGAGGCGACAGCGCATCTCACGTCGAATTTCGCTTACCTGCTGCTGATCTGCCTGTGCTTCTTGATTTACCCGAATCAGCAGGCACAGCCGGATTTCGGTAAACTCACGACCTACATCGTCAATGTGCCGATCTTTTTCTTCGCCTCGGTGTCGGTGATCGTCTTTTACCTCGTCGCTCAGAAAGCGCTGCGTCCTGGCTCATGGTGGAAGGAAATCCCTTATTTACCCTTGCTCCTCGCGCTCGGGATCGGGATGTCCATCAGCAACGCCAAGGCCGTGATCGAAGCCCTTTTTAATCACCAGTCCGCATTCGTCAGGACCCCTAAGTATGGCATTGATCAAGGAAAGCGCCAAGACTGGAAAAAGAGCAGTTACAAAGCGATGAAAACGCTCACGCCGTTCGTGGAACTGCTTTTCGGGTTTTTCTTTCTGTTCGTGGTCGTTGAGGCGGCCATGAAAGGAAATTGGTCCTCCGCAATTCTTCTGCTTCCATTTCCTGTCGGCTTCTTCTATACCTCCCTTGCATCTTTGATTCGCATGATGCCGTCGGGTTTGGACGCTTCTGTTTCGAAGATTACGAACCGTGAAGCCCCATGATCAAACCATGACCGGATTTCCCATGACCCGCCTTCTACTTTTTGTTTCTTTGGGTGCTCTCGCAGCGCTAGGACTCACCGGGTGCGGCTCCAACTCCTTCTCCTTCGGCAAAGACACCCGAAACAAAATGATCGTCAGCGTGAGCGATCAAAAAATGCTGTTGGTCCGAGACGGGACGCCTGTCAAATCCTACAAAATTTCCACATCCAAGTTCGGAGTGGGTGACCGCCCAGGCAGCAATTGCACCCCACTCGGACGCCTTCAGGTTGCCAAAAAGATCGGCGATAATGCTCCGATTGGGTCCGTTTTCAAAAGCCGCCGCCGGACGGGAGAAGTCATCGCACCTAACGCCCCGGGCCGCGATCCGGTGGTGACCCGGATCATGTGGTTGACCGGGACGGAACAACGCAACCAGAACACCTATCGGCGGACCATTTACATCCATGGAACGCCCGAGGAGCGGCGTCTTGGTAGTCCCGCCTCATACGGCTGCATCCGCATGGGCAGCCGCGATGTGGCAGACCTTTACAAACGAATCGGCACCGGTGCCGACGTCTTCGTGATCCGCGGATCCATCGAGACCAAAAAAGAAGGCCCATCCTCGGCCTTCAACGGAAAAGGCAGTTCTCACTTCGGGAGTTGAGAATATCTGAAACACGAGCTTGACACCTCTAAGGAAGTTCCTATTTTCCGCCGCCCGCCTCTAAGCGACTCATTTTTTACAATACGACCATGGCCAATCATAAATCTTCAATCAAGCGCGCACGTCAAACTGTGGTGCGGACCGAGCGCAATCGCGCTGAAAAAAGCCGCATGAAGACGCTTCGCAAAAAGGCACTTACCGCAATTGCCTCCGGTGATAAGGCTGCTGCTGCCGAAGCAAGTTCCGCATTTTCTTCCGTGGTCGACAAAGCGGCAAAGCGCAACTTGATCCATCCGAATAAAGCTGCTAACCTGAAGAGCAAGACAGCGAAGGCCCTCGCCGGCATCGCCTGATCGCCCAGTCAGCAAGTTTCAATCCTTTTAAACGAAACAAGCGGACCGGTTCACCGGTGCCGCTTTTTTCATTTCCTGCCATGCCAGAATCACCTCCACCTAACCGCGCCGCCGCCGCCGCCAAGATCGCGGCCAATCCTTCAGGCTACAAAGTCTGCGAAGGCTGCGATTCAATCGTGGGCAGCGGAGCTGCTCTCTGCCCGAATTGCCACAGTTATCGATTTGATTCCACTCCAGAGCGCGTCACCCTCCAAGCGCGGATTCTCGGCTCCCGGGAGCAAACATCCGTCACGGCAGACGATCTAGGTTGAATTCCACGAACTCCGATGAGCACGCCCGTTGGCTTTAAGGAATGGCAAATTGTCTGCGATGCGCTCGCGTCTGGACGTCAATCCATCCTCCTGAGGAAAGGAGGCATCCACGAAGGGCGCCAAGGATTTTCCTTCGCTCATGAGGCGTTTTTCCTTTTCCCCACCCGTTTTCATGTGCTTGCAGACCAAGTGCGTGAGGGCGAGGTCAAGGTGATGCCTGAGTGGCAAACGGGTGACACGATCCGGATCACCCACCATGCCGAAGCGTCGTGGGCAATGACTCTGACGGACTGGGAAAACGTCAAAGCTTTGGAGCCACTCCAAATCTATTCCGAGCACACCGTCCGCGACCGCTTCGACTGGGAGGGCAAGGGAATGGAGTCCGGCAGTATCCATCTCGCACTCGTGCGCATCCGCGAGCTTTCGACACCTTGGGAATTCCCCTATGAAGCTCGCTACGGAGGATGTCGTAGCTGGGTCAGCCTTCCCGAGCCGCCAGAAGGCTGGAGGGAAACTGCCCGCCCTGTGCTTGACGACGCGGCATTCACCGCCTTGGAAAAGAAACTGAATCCATTCGAATCCACCCACCAACTCCATGAGTAGTCTCGCCACCATCGCCCTCACCATCATTACGGGCGCAATCGCTTACGGGCAAATCCCCAGCGCGCCAGATGCGGTACTCAAACTTGCTGCGGATGGCTACAAATTCACGGAAGGCCCCGCTGTCGACTCACAAGGGAATATCTATTTCACCGACCAACCTAACGACCGGATTCTCAAGTGGAGCGCCGCCACTCAAAAGGTCGAAACCTTCCTTGAACCCGCCGGGCGATCCAACGGGCTAGAATTCGACCGCGATGGAAAACTCGTCGCCTGCGCCGATGAAAAAAACGAACTCTGGAGCATCGATCCGCAGACGAAAAAAATCACCGTCATCCTCAATCACTTCGAGGGTAAACGATTCAACGGCCCCAACGACGTCTGGGTCGATCCCGCCGGGGGCCTCTATTTCACCGATCCATTTTACAAGCGCGATTATTGGCAAAACCGTGAAAAGCCGGATCAGGCAAAACAACGACTCTATCATCTACCAAAAGGAGCCAAGATTCCGGTGATCGCCGATGAAACACTTGTGCAGCCCAATGGCATCATCGGCAGCCTGGATGGGAAAATTCTCTTTGTCGCCGACATCGGCGACAAAAAAACCTACCAGTATCAAATCGGCAAATCCGGTGAGCTGAGCGATCGTAAAGTATTTTGCGACATGGGTTCCGATGGCATGACTCGTGATTCAGCTGGCAACCTCTACCTCACCGGCAAGGGTGTAACCGTTTTCGACAAAGATGGCAAAAAACTTGGTGAGATTCCCATTCCCGAATCTTGGACCGCGAACGTCACCTTTGGCGGTCCCGACATGAAAACTCTTTTCATCACCGCCATGGACTCCCTCTATACCTTAGAGATGGCAATTCCAGGTGATCGGTGATACACCTCACAAATCCCGGTAAGGCATCGAGAATGTATCCCCTTCTTCGATTTTTCCGCTTTGCAGTCCTTTGTTGAACCAACGCATCCGTTGCTCGGAGGTGCCATGGGTAAATGAATGAGGCACCACCCGGCCTTGCATTTTTTTCTGAATGGCATCGTCACCGATTGCGTTGGCAGCACGCATCGCCTCTTCGATGTCGCCCCGTTCGAGATATTCCTTGGTGTGGCTTGCCCATACGCCGGCATAGTAATCCGCCTGAAGTTCGAGTCTTACCGAGTATTCATTGTAATCGGAGCGCCCTTGCATAGCGGCCACCTTGTCGGAAGTTCCTAATAGCTTCTGGACATGATGCCCCACCTCGTGCGCGATGACATAAGCCTGGGCGAAATCTCCGGGCGATTTGAAAGTTTCCGCTAACTCATCGTAGAAGCTCAAGTCGATATATACTTTTCGATCTCCCGGACAATAGAAAGGCCCCATCGCGGCACTGCCTGGACCGCAAGCGGTCTGAGTGCTCCCTCGATAAACTTTCATGACAGGCAATTCATATTTTTGACCATGCCGCGCGAACTCCTTTGTCCACACATCCTCTGTATCTGCCATCACGACTTTGACGAAATCAAAGCGCTCCTGTTCTTCAGGACTCACCTCGACCGGCTGTGAGCTGCTTGGGGAAGGATTGCCGCCTAGCAGCATACTCGGATCTACCAGACCCATCTTCCACGCGACCGCTCCGAGCACAAGAAACGCAAGGATGCCTTTAAATCCAAATATTCTTCCAATGGTCATCAGCAGCCCTAATCCCCCGCCGCCACCCGCGCCCATGGATGGGGAACGTTCTCCTCGGCCGTCTTCTACGTTCTCACTTTCTCTTCTGCCTTTCCATTGCATGATCGTTGTTGGTTGCTTTCGCTGAAATTAAGGAAATCGTCGGGCTGGCCGCAAGCTCAGAGAAAATCTCGCTTTTGAGAAAGGGCGGAGCCTTGCAATTTACAGCTCCATTCAGAAAACTCCCTCATGCTCAAGCGACAACGCGCCGAACACTTGCTGCGCCGACTTCACGAACTCTATCCAGAGACGCCCATTCCCCTCGATCACACGAGTTCTTACACCTTACTCATCGCGGTTCTCCTATCCGCTCAGTGCACGGATATCCGCGTCAATCAAGTCACCCCGGCGCTCTTCAAACTTGCCGACAATCCGCATGACATGATGCTTGTCCCCGTGGAAAAGATTCAGGCGATCATTCGTCCATGCGGGCTTTCACCGAAGAAGTCGGCGGCGATTTCTGAGTTGTCAAAAATTCTCGTCCATCAACACGGCGGCGAGGTCCCGCAAAGCTTCGAGGCACTTGAGGCCCTGCCCGGCGTGGGTCACAAGACTGCCTCCGTGGTGATGGCACAGGCATTTGGTGTCCCGGCCTTTCCCGTGGATACCCATATCCATCGCTTGGCCACCCGTTGGAAACTCACCTCTGGCAAAAACGTGGTGCAGACGGAGCGCGATCTCAAAAAACTCTTCCCACGCGAGTCCTGGAATCGCTTGCACCTGCAAATCATCTTCTACGGTCGCGAACATTGCTCCGCCCGTGGCTGCGATGGAACCTGTTGCCTGCTCTGCCAGGAACTTTTCCAAAAAGGATAGATTTATTGCTCACCGGAGAACGAAGCCGCAGACCGCCACAACATGGCAAACGCTGCCGCCGAGCACGAAGAGATGCCAGATCGCGTGGTTAAATGGCAGCCGGTGCCACGCGTAAAAAATCACCCCAAACGAATAGCTCAAGCCTCCCGTAACTAACCACCAGACCCCCGCCATCGGCATGTGATGAATCAGCGGACGGATTGCTAGAACAATCAGCCAACCCATCGCCAAATAGAGAGCGGTCGAAATCCAGTGGTCCTTTTTACCCTTTTGGAAGGATTTGATGAGGACACCCGCGATGGCTAGCAGCCAGACGATCCCAAACAACCACCATCCGATCACGCCGCGAAGTGTGATCAGCGTGATCGGCGTGTAGGAGCCTGCGATCAGCAGATAGATACATGCATGATCCACTGCTTGGAAATACGCCTTCCACCGGGTCGAGGTGAAAAAATGATAGAGCGTGGATGACAGATAGAGCAAAATCAGCGATATCCCGAAGACCAATGCCGAGATCACTTTGAGCGGCTCCCCCCCCGAGAGCACTAGCATCGTCACCAAAGCAGCGATGCTGAAAACCACCCCTCCGGCATGAGTCAGCAAGCTGGCCACCTCCTCACGGTGGGAATCACACAAGGGCGAACGATGGGGAGTTTCCAATAACATTCGGGGTTCAAGGTTTTCGTCTAGGATCATCTCGAAGACAAAGCTGGATCCAAACAACAAATTAAGGGTACCTATAAACTGCCAACAAACAAGTTTCGCGTAAAAATCCGCAACATCGCCGGGGATGAAATTATCATTGATTCTCCAGTTTCCCTAAAGAACACAAGAAGCTTTAAGCTATTCCAGCCTTGAAGGGCAAAACGATCAAGGACTACCTGTTGGAAGGGAGACCGTCCGCTGGCGGCAACAGAGCGTGCAGCACTCCGGACAGTGGGTCGAATCCTTGCAGGCATTGGACTGAAGTCCTCTACCACTCTTGCGGCTTGAAATTCCCCGCCTTGCCGGTCACACCACGGCCTGTGAAAAATGCTTTCATCCTCGGAGCCGGACTGGGCAATCGCTTGCGCCCGCTGACGGATCGCCTACCCAAGCCGCTTGTGCCGCTCTTTCATCGACCGCTCGCGGAGTGGGCGATGGAGGCTTGTGCGAAAGCCGGCATCACCCGTTTCGCCGTGAATACCCACCATCTTCCGGCGGCATGGGATGGCTTCGGCAGTGCTTACGATCTAACTCTATTTCACGAACCCATCTTGCTGGAAACCGGCGGCGGGCTGAAAAACATCGGAGCTTGGATGGGCAGCGATTCCGCCTTGGTTCACAATGGTGACATTTTCTCGACCATTCCACTGGAGAAACTCATCGCAGCGCATGAGGCATCCGGCCTGCCCGTCACGCTGGCGTTGCGCTCCGAGGGCGTCGCGAAACACATTGCCCTCGATCCATCCTCCACCCGCGTGAGCGACATCCGGAACTCCCTCGGCCACGGAAATGGCACCCACACCTTCACCGGGATTTACTGCGTGAGCCCCGCTTTCCTCGACTTGATCCCTGCGGCTGAGAAAATTTCCGTCATTCCAGCCTTCCTCGAGCTGGCGAAATCCGGCCAGCTCGGAGCCATCGTCCTCGACGAGGGCGTCTGGCTGGATCTCGGCGACCGGGAGTCGTATCTGGTAGCGCACCGGGAGCTCGGACTCGGGCCGGAGATTCATCCGCTGGCGATGGTAGATGGCGCAATCATCGAGCGATCCATCGTTGGACCCAGAGCGGTCGTCGAGGCGGGGGCGGTGGTTCGCGACTCGGTGATCTGGCAGGGTGGGCAGGTGGGCGGGGATGCGTTGCTAGACCGATGCATCGTGTTTTCGAGCGAGTCCGTGGGCGGAACCCACCAAAACGACGATCTCTGACGGGATTTCTCCGCAGATTTTAAAGCTGGGCATCCACAATCAGGTAAAAAGTGACCGGCCTCCACGACGCAGCGTAGCGCACTTAAAATCCGCATTTTATTGATTTAGGGGGCTTGCCATGGCCGGAGCGAGTTGTTAAACCCTCCCAACCCGCCATAAAGAAACGATGACTAACACATCTAACGACAAACCCGACATGGCCCTATTTTGGGGCTGCTTCATCGCCCTCATCACCACTGCCTTCGCATTCATTACGCGGGCGTTCCTGGTCAATGACCCTACCCTCTGGCCCAAGGCCTTCGGCTTGGACGGAGTCCAGGCACAACAACTCTTTGGCGCGGGCATCTGGCCATTCGCCATCTCCATCATCCTTTTCTCCCTGATCATTGACCGCGTCGGCTACAAGACCGCCATGTGGTTTTCGTTCATCTGTTATGCCCTCTACGCTGTCCTCGCTCTTCAAGCACACAGCGTGATCTCCGCCGATCCCAACGCGAAGGAAAAAGCCTATCAATTCCTTTACTGGGGCTCGGTCATCCTCGGCTTGGGCAACGGTACTGTGGAAGCCTTCATCAACCCGGTCGTCGCCACCATGTTTAATAAGGACAAGAGCAAGTGGCTCAATATCCTCCACGCCGGTTGGCCCGGCGGCTTAGTCGTCGGCGGATTGATCACCCTCCTGCTCGGCACCAAGGCCCATGATGACTGGCGCGTGCTGGTTTACGTCATCGCCATTCCTGCTCTAATTTATGTGGTTATGCTCGCAAAGGCAAAATTCCCCGTCAACGAACGCGTCGCCTCCGGCACGACCTACCGGGAAATGCTGAGCGAATTCGGCATCCTCGGGGCTGCCATCGCCAGCTATCTGATCTGCGCCCAGCTTACCGAAGTCTTCGCCTGGGCTCCTGCCATCAAGTGGACGATCTTCGCCGTCTCCGTCATCGCATTCGGCCTCTATTGCAAATCCCTGGGACGCGGAATCTTGTTTGTTCTCTGTCTTATCATGTTTCCACTGGCCACAACCGAACTGGGCACGGACGGAGCCATTTCCGGCATCATGGAAAAACCGATGGCTGCCATCGGTGGCAACGGCCTTTGGGTGCTGATCTACACTTCGGCCATCATGATGGTCCTGCGCTTCTTCGCCGGCTCGATCATCCACAGGCTTTCGCCGCTCGGCCTCCTGGCCATATCCGCGGCGCTCGCGACCACTGGGCTCCTTCTCCTCTCCGGTGCCAGCACGCTCGCCATGATCTTCATCTCGGCCACCGTCTATGCTTTCGGTAAAACCTTCTTCTGGCCAACCACGCTTGGTGTGGTTTCCGAACAAACCCCCAAAGGCGGAGCCCTCACACTCAACGCCATCGCCGGTATCGGCATGCTTGCCGTGGGCATCATCGGCGGCCCCGTCATCGGTGCGCTCACTGAGAAAACCGCCCAAACCGCCATCACCAAGCAAGTCTCTGCCGAGGCTTACACCCAAGTCGCCAAGGAAGGCAGATTCGTGCTCGGCAGATACAACGCCGTGGATACCGCCAAAGTCGCCGAACTGGCCAAATCCAATCCGGATACTGCCCAAAAAATCAGCGCTGCCCGCGATGGAGCAAACCAGGGAGCTCTCGCAAAAATCGCGATGTTCCCCGCCTTCATGTTCATCTGCTACATCGGCCTGATCCTCTACTTCCGCACGAAAGGCGGCTACAAAGCAGTCAGTCTCGACAGTTCGCATTGAGGCCCGCCTCAACGCATCACATACTCCAGCAACAGGCTCTCCAACGCGCAGTAAAACTGGTTGCGCAGCAAGGCAGCGCGACTGCGGGCGGGCAGAGAGAATGCATGAATTCTCTCGTCCGGCCTGAAGTGGTGGACTCCATCATCCCGGCGCTGATGGCCATCATCTTTCTTGGTCTCATGATCTATTTCAAATCCATCGGCGGCTATCGTCCGCTGACGATCGACGAGAAGCATTGATCCACGCCGAACGGACGTAAATCACTCAGGCGGCATGGTGTCAAAACCCTGCCGCCTTTTTTACGCTTGCGGCATTAGTCTCCTGCGAGTGGAGTATTAACCGATGACCGCAGGAGACCTGAAATGGCGAAAATTTGGCGCGCTCCTCATGGGGCTGCTCCTCATGAGCCTCTCCGCCACCGCCGAGGAACTCAAAATCAATCTCGCAGACGGCTTCGACTTCCCCGTCGGTAAGCCGAATGCCGAGGGCTACTACAAAGCCCGCGGCCTGCGCCTGCGCGAACCCCGCCACTATGGCGAAGACTGGAATGGCCGCGCCGGCGGGGATAGCGACCTAGGTTCCCCCGTGTACGCCATCGCCGACGGCATCGTCACCTTCGCCCACAATGTCGCCACCGGTTGGGGGAATGTCGTGCTCACCCGCCACGCCTACCGCGACTCCGCGACGGGACAGGTGAAATTCATCGATACCCTCAACGGCCATCTCAACCAAATCCTCGTCAAAGTCGGCCAACGCATCAAACGCGGACAACAAATTGGCACCATCGGCACGAATTTCGGGATGTATCCAGCGCACCTTCATTTCGAAATTCGCCACAACATCACCATCGGCATGGCCCGTAATGGAGTCCCCTCAGACCTATTCAACTGGGCAGATCCCACCCTTTTTATTGATAAACACCGCCGCATGAACCGCGAATGGCGGGCAGTTCCTCTGCCAACCGGCACTTATCAGCCTTACCAAGGTTTTTCAGGGCTTTGAAATGATCGCAAGCCCCAAGCCGAAGAATTCCAAGTTCACCATTCTCCTGATCATCGTAGCGGTCGGGATTTGGGGATACAATCTACTTCAATCTTCCGGCCAAACTCCGCGTAAAAACTCACCGAGCGCCGAGGCCAAGAAGCCCGTGGCCTCATCCTCCAAGAAATCCGAAACCATCGGCGCTTACGAGATTTACCACAAATGCACCCTTGCAGAAGCGCGCAACAATGACGGCGACAGCTTCATGGTGAATCTCCCCAACGGCAAAAAATCCGAGTTCCGACTCTACTTCGTGGATACTCCCGAAAGCGCCTTCAAGAGCTACGCCGGTGGCGACACCAATCACCAACGCATCCGCCAACAAGCCGCAGAAATGGGCGGCATCACCTCGGAACAGGCCGTGGAAATTGGTAAAAAGGGCAAAGCCTTCACTCTCAGCCTGCTCGCCAGCCAGCCCTTCGACCTCTACACCCGCTGGGATAGCCCCTTCAACGACAACCGCTTCCACGCCTTCATCCAAGTGCAACAGAGCGGCAAACCCCGCTGGCTTGAGGAACTGCTCGTTGAGCGCGGCCTTGCACGCATCAAGACCAAGCCAGCCGACTTGCCAGACGGAACCCCGGCCTCGAAGCAACTCCAGCACCTCAAAGACCTAGAACGGACCGCCAAACGCGCTGAAGTCGGCGTCTGGGGTCTTTGAATTGGAGCGCGGAATTGATTCCGCACGAAATCTTCCGACCCGATCCGCCAAGGACGGCGACTCTTCTTCCACATGATCCAAGCCAAACCCCGCCACCAAATTCTCACGCGTGTGGTTCACAAATCGGTGAATTCCCCCGCTCCCCCGTTAAAGGTAGCCTCTTTTAAAACCGCTCTCCCATCGTCCGGAATGCCGGAACAGGTTCAATCGGCCGTGGCGCAACGCTCGTAAAAGAAATCCTAGGGCCAATCACAGGACGATGCATCACCCGCTCCAAATCATCATCTTCCGGTAAATCAATGGCATGACGCACCTCATGCGAGATCACAAATGCTGCCGCCACCGCCAGTATAACGAGGATTCCTCCCACAGCCCAACCTGCCTCGGGCGATAATCCAAGAAAATGCGTTGCAAGCCACGACACTCCCCCAATCCACAAAAAACAAGAGATCAACACTGAAAACCAAGTCACCAGCGACATCGAATTCAATCTCATGGAAGAAAGAAGATCATGTTTTCTTGATAGTTCAAGAATTAGATTATTACGCGATCAGGTAATATGTGGATTATCCAATGTCCCCGTCCCGAGTGGGTGTGGCTAGTGAGCCGACTTTCCGCTTGTCAGAAGGGATTTTAGTTTTCAATGTTTAGCTGTTCACATGATTACCCGCTTATTTTCAGCCGCATTGCGTGGAGTCGATGCTCAGGAAGTCGAAGTCGAGGTCAATGCCCGTGGCGCGGACAAGCCGATTGTGATTATCGTCGGCCTGCCCGATGCGGCGGTGCGGGAATCATCGCAGCGGGTGATTTCAGCGATTGGTGCGTCTGCGTTGAATCTGGATGACGGGATCAAAACGGTGAACCTCGCGCCGGCGGATTTGAAAAAGGAAGGACCGTCGTTCGATCTGCCCATCGCGCTGGCCATGATCGCGGCGAGTGGGACCAAGCCGTTCAATGCGGAAGACTGCTGCGTGGTCGGCGAGCTGGGGTTAGATGGCACGGTGAGGCCGGTGAAAGGCGTTCTATCCATCGCGCTGGAGGCAAAAAGCCGGGGGCGAAGCCGCTTGTTCGTGCCGGAGGCAAATGCGCCGGAGGCGGCGGTGATCGAAGGGATCGATGTGTTTCCGATCCGCAACCTCAAACAAGCGTGGGACTTCATTAACGGCGACATCATCATCCCGCCCTTCCATCTCGATCGAAAAGCGTTCTTCAATTCCCATCGGTCTTACGAAGTCGATTTCGACGAGGTGAAGGGCCAGTATCAGGTGAAGCGCGCGCTCGAAGTGGCGGCTGCGGGAAATCATAATTTAATCATGGTCGGCCCGCCTGGGACAGGGAAGTCGATGTTGGCGAAACGCATGGCGTCGATCATGCCGGACATGACGGAAGAGGATGCGATTGAAACGACCAAGATCCACTCGGTCACCGGCCTGCTAGATTCAAAGCGCTCCTTTCTCACAACGCGCCCGTTCCGTTCGCCACACCACACGATTTCCGATGCCGGCCTACTCGGCGGCGGCACGAATCCGGGGCCGGGCGAGGTTTCGCTGGCGCATCACGGCGTGCTGTTTCTCGACGAGCTTCCTGAGTTTCGGCGACAGACCCTGGAGGTTCTTCGTCAGCCGTTAGAGGATCGGGTAGTCACCATTTCCCGGGCGGCGGGATCACTGACTTTTCCAGCAAACTTCATGCTGGTAGCGGCGATGAATCCCTGCCCGTGCGGTTACTATGGCGATTCAAAACGCGAGTGCCGGTGCTCACCACGGCAAATCGAAAACTACCGCCAGAAGATCTCAGGGCCTTTGCTGGACCGGATCGACATCCACTGCGAGGTGCCGCTGGTCGATTTTCGCGAGCTATCATCCACCACGAATACCGGCGAATCGTCCGAAATCATCCGGAAGCGCGTCGTCGCAGCACGTGGCATCCAGTTAGAACGGTTCAAGAAATCGTCCAACTCCACAAACTCCTCCATGGGCTCGCGCCAAGTCCGGCAACACTGCCAGCTCAGCCCTGAAAGCAACGGCTATCTCGAACACGCGATGGAGGAAATGAACTTTTCCGCCCGCGCCCATGACCGGATCTTGAAAGTCGCACGCACGCTAGCGGATTTGGCGGGAGCGGTGGACATCCGCCCGAACGATATTCTGGAGGCGATCCAATTTCGCTCGCTGGACCGCAAACTATTCAGTTAAGCAGCCATGAAAATCATCCCCGCCATTTTCGAAGATCGTGAAATCCGTCGCATCGATGACGAAAAATCAGAAGCCCGGTCCTTCTTCACCAACCAAAGGTGAGTTCAACCGCCGAGAGGCTGTTTCTGTTTCAAATTTCCTCAAGCTTGCCACGTCCAAGGCTGATGGTTGGCTTGCGGGGTTCACTCTTAGGTTCCGGTCGTCGATGCCTGAAGATTTTTTGAATTTCCTGATCTCCGGGCGTTTTGAGGATTGCTGATTAATTAAGATTTACTTAGTTTTTCCCGAAGGGACGTCGGAAATCAGTTCCGCCCGTCCGACTCAGGCTCTCCACTCACTCATTCGTGCCCAAATCCTTGAAGATCCTCATCGCCTGTGGTGGCACCGGCGGCCATTTGTTTCCCGGCATCGCCGTGGGCGAAGCGCTGAGAGCGCGTGGGCACGAGGTGATGCTGCTCATTTCGGAAAAGAAGGTGGATTCCGAGGCCTCGGCGAAATACACGCACCTGCATTTTAAGACCGTCCCCGCCGTGGCCAAGCCGCCGACGTTCTCGCCGCGGATGTTGGCGTTTTTGTGGAAACTCTGGGGTTCGATTCGTCAGTGCAAGTCGATCATCCGCGAGTTCCAGGCCGACGCGGTGCTGGGCATGGGTGGCTTCACTTCGCTCCCGCCGGTGTATGCCGGGCATAAACTCGGGCTAAAAACTTTCATCCACGATTCCAACGCCCGCCCTGGCCGTGCGAATGTGATGACCAGCCGCTTCTGCACTCGAGTTTTCCTCGGACTGGAAGCAGCGAAGTCGTTTTTTCCCAATCAAGAAACAGTCATTACCGGCACGCCCGTTCGCCCGGAAATCACGGACTTACCTTCCCGCGAAGACGCTGCCGCGCTGTTCGGTCTGGATGCTAGGCGCCCCACCATCGTGGTCACGGGTGGCAGTCAAGGCGCGCGGCGTTTGAATGAACTCAGTGCGCAGGCGGCGGCGAGTTTGCCGCCGGAGACGCAGGTGTTGCACATCGCCGGAGCACTTGATTTCCAGAGGGTTTCTGAAATCACCGTAGGCCGAGCGGGCTACAAAGTGCTAGGATTCTGCGATCAAATGCCGTCCGCCTATGCCATCGCGGATCTAGTCATCGCACGCTCTGGGGCGTCGAGTTTGACGGAAATTGCCATCGCTGGGCATCCCTCGATTTTGGTTCCCTTCCCCTACGCCGCCGACGATCACCAGACGCGGAATGCCGAGGTGTTCGACTCCGCTGGCGCGGCCAAGCTCGTCCAAGAGCGGGATTTGGACGCCGAAAAACTCGCTTCATTGGCGACATCCATCTTGCAAGACTTGCCAACCTACAAACGCATGGCAAAAGCGGCCCGCGCACTCGCCGTCCCGGACGCCGCGGACCGGGTTTGCGCCGCCATCGAAGCCACTCTCTCGCCCTCATGATCGAACTCAGCAAACGCCTCACCGACCGGAGTCAACCGCTCCACATCCATCTCATCGGCGTGGCCGGATCCGGCATGAGCGGCCTCGCGCTACTGCTTCTCGGCATGGGCCACAAGGTCAGCGGCTCGGATAAAGTCACCACTGCCGAAACGGTGCGGATGCAGGGAGTCGGCCTGATTTTCTCCTCACCTCACACGGCGGCGGCGGCGAAAAAAGCGGATATCGTCGTTTATTCCTCCGCCATCAAGCCGAGCAATCCGGCCTTCGCCGCTGCCACCAAAGCAAAAATCCCACTCTACCGCCGGGCCGAATGCTTGGCTGCAATTCTCCACACGAAAAAAGGCATCGTCATTTCCGGCACCCACGGGAAAACGACCACTTCCGCGATGACCGCCCACGTCCTGCGCGAGGCCGGCCAAAAACCCAGCCACTACGTCGGCGCGGAAATCCCGATCCTCGGCGCAAACGCGAAATGGTCCGAGGACGGCGAATTCATGGTCGCAGAAGGCGATGAAAGCGACGGCACGCTCGTCCTCTATCGCCCCGAGCACGCCGTGATCCTCAACATCGAGGCCGAGCACCTCGACTTCTATCGCGACATCGACCACATCAAGGAAGTCTTCACCCAGCTCGCCGATCAGACTCGTGGCAAGCTCGTCTATTGCGCGGAAGATCCCGTCGCCAGCGAAGTTTGCGCAAGCCGTGAGAATGCCGTTTCTTACGGCTGGGAAGATGCGGATTACACCGCCACGGACCTCCGCGATCTCAAGGGTTCTTCCGCTTTTACCGTGAAGAAAAACGGTGAAATTCTCGGTGACATCGAGCTCGGTATTCCCGGCAATCACAACGTTCTCAACTCGCTCGCCGCCATCGCCCTAGCAGATAGTTGTGGTGCGGAGTTCACTCACGTCGCCCGCGCCCTCGCCACCTTCGCCGGGGCGAAACGCCGCTTCGAGACCAAGTATCTTTCTGCAAACTACCGGATCATCGACGACTACGGCCACCATCCTTCCGAACTCGCCGCCACGCTCCAGACGGCACGCTCGCTCAAGCCGAAGCGGCTCGTCGTTTTCTTCCAACCGCACCGCTACACCCGGACGCAAGCTCTAGCAGACGATTTCGGGAAAGTTCTGCAAGCCGCCGATCTCGTCTTCATCACCGACGTCTACGCCGCCTCAGAAAAGCCGATCAAAGGAGTTTCTGGCCAGACCTTGGTGGATGCGATGAAGGTTCACGGCGACATCCCCGCCACCTATCTGCCAGACCTTGCCACCGCGCACCACACCATCGGCCACGCGCTCCAGCCTGGTGATTTACTCATCACGCTCGGTGCTGGAAATGTCCACGAAGCGGGCACTCGCATCGCAGCGGATTTAAAGATCCTCGAGGAAATGCGCGCGCTCATGCCGCCCGGTGAGATCGATGGCAAACTTTACGAGCCGATGAGTCGTCACACGACTTTATTAGTCGGCGGACCGGCGCAATTTTGGGTCGAGCCACACAGCTTTTACGGCTTTGCCTTCCTCGTCGATTACTGTCGCGAGCGCGGCATCCCGGTGCGCGTCGTCGGTCGTGGGTCAAACTTGTTAGTCCGCGACGGCGGCATCCGTGGCGCGGTGATTCATCCCACCGGCGGAGTTTTTTCCGAAGTTACCGTCGATGGTCGCGGCCATGTCACTGCCGGTGCCGGAGTGCGCTTGAAGAAGCTCGCCAGCATCGCCGGTGGCAGCAACATCGGCGGCTTCGAGTGGATGGAAGGCATCCCCGGCAATGTCGGCGGTGCGCTGCGGATGAATGCCGGAGCCATGGGCATCGAGACCTTCGACCAAGTCGTGCGCGTCACCTTCCTCGATGAAGACGGCGTGATCCGCACTCGCGAGCGGGAGGAAATCGTCGCTGCTTACCGCAACGTCGCCGAGTTGCGCCGGAACTTCGCCCTGCAAGCGGTTTTCAAGGGAAAATCCGACACCCCCGCGAACATCAAGGAGCGCTGGGATGCCTCGCGTGAAAAGCGTAAAACCTCGCAACCCATCGCGGCATCCGCTGGTTGTACGTTCAGAAATCCCGAGTTCATTCCGGCCGGTCGAGTCATCGACTCGATGGGTCTCAAAGGCACCATCTGCGGCCATGCGGCGGTCTCGGAAGTACACGGAAACTTCGTCGTCAACCAAGGTGGCGCGACGGCCTTGGAAATCCTAACACTCATCGAATTCATCCAAGAAAAAGCCCGCGATGAGCGGCAGGTGGAACTCGAAACAGAAATCAAAATCCTCGGTGACGATGATCCGAGTTTCTAAAATTTAACTCAGAAACAGCAATGTTGGACGGTAAAAAAATCACAGTTCTCATGGGTGGCCCGGGTGCCGAACGGGAGGTCTCATTGGCCTCCGGAGCGGCGGTGCTCAGGGCATTGTTAGGCCTTGGGCTGGACGCCGTAGCGGTGGATGTCACCACTACGCAGCTCGATCTCCCGCCGGGCACGGACCTCGCCTTCAACGTCATTCACGGAACCTACGGCGAAGATGGCCAACTCCAAGACGCACTCGAAAAACTCGGAGTCCCCTACACCGGCGCGGGTTCTGCCAGCAGCAAACTCGCGATTCATAAATCACGGGCGAAGGAAAAATTTCTCGCCGCCGGAGTTCCTACCGCGCGCTCCGAGACGGTTTCTCTCAGTCCCGGCGTGGTGCCCGCGCTCACCATCCAGGCCCCGCTTGTGATCAAGCCGCCGCTCGAAGGATCGAGCGTCGGCATTCAGATCGTGAAGGTGCAGGCTGAGCTTCCCGCCGCGCTGTTAAAAGCTGCGGAGACCTATGATGAGGTGCTCATCGAGGAATTCATCGAAGGCAAAGAACTCACTGTTGGCATTCTCAACAATCTCACTTTACCCATCGTTCACATCGCACCGCCGGATGGATTTTATAACATGGCCAGCAAGTATCCATGGCTCAGTGGCACGCAGGGCAGCGAGTATTTTTGTCCTGCGGATCTTGATTTAGAAACCACCATGGCGGTGCAGGCTGCGGCGCTTGCCGCGCATCGCTCACTCGGGGTGGAAGTCTATTCGCGGGTGGATGTGCTGCTGGATTCT
>JANPAU010000244.1:0-4956 GCA_031430055.1 Akkermansiaceae bacterium
CAGCTCGACTCCACCTGAGTTATAATAGCCATTGTGGCAAAATACCGAAGTCTGAGGAGTGACCAAACCTTCATTCAGAGCGCCAGCGGTCGCCACGATCTTGATGGTCGAGCCCGGTTCGTAAATGGCTTGAATGGCGTAGTTATAGCCATTTTCAGCGATATTCTCCTTATGATTCAGGTCGAAGTGCGGACGACTGGCCATCGCGAGAATTTCACCTGTCTTCGGGTCCATCAGAATGACAGCCCCTTTCACCGATTCAAACTCAGCGAGTCCGGCATCCAATTCTTCCTCGACGATCGATTGGATCCCCATGTCGATGGTGAGCTTCACATTCAACCCAGCGCGAGGCGGCTTGAGGCTACCGGAGTTGCCCGGCATGACCAAGCCACGGGCGTCACGGTAATGTTCACGCGAGCCATCACGACCTGCGAGAAATGCTTCCATCGAAGACTCAATCCCGAAAAGCCCAAGCACCTTCGTGTGAGGCTTGCCGACTTCATCCTTTTTCTCCACCTCGCCAGTAAAGCCAGTGAGGTGGGTCGCGAGGTTCGGGGCGGTATACCAGCGCTTGATCGAATTCTCAAATTCGAAGCCCTGAATCCAATGCCGATCAATTTCCTCGCGAAGACTATCTGCAATGTCTTCTGGCAGATCCTTGGCGATCGGAATCCACTTGCCTTTGGCATTCTCAATCTTGTCGCGGAGTTCTTCCTTACGCATGCCGAGCGGCCGGGCAAGGATTCCGATGGCATAAGCAAGATGCTTTTTCACAAGAACCTCCGCAGTTTCTCTCGATAACAATTCGCCGCGTATTCCACTGATGCGGCGGCGTTGTTTTGCAGGGTCGAGTTCATTCCAACCGGGTTCGTTGCTTGCTTCCTGATAGGCAAGTCCGTAGCTTGCCATCTTCGGATCCATCAAATGATTCTTGTCCACATAGACGGTGGCAACAGGAATACTCTTCGCCATCGGCTCTTCGCGGCGATCGACGATCATGCCACGGCTGGCAGGTAACAATTCCGTCCGATGGTAGGCCTTGCGCGAACTTTCTGCATAGCGCTGGCGATCAACTAACTGAATCTGGACCAACCTCGCTGAGAGCACACTCAAGCCGATCACAAGGACCATGCAAAGTACAATACAGCGAGTTTGGAAGGCGGAATTCACAGACTACGGTGCGGTGGAAGCGACACTCTGGCGACTGGCAATGGCGGAGTCGATTTTCTCAACAACGCCGATAGGAATCGGGCGCAAGGCAGAACCATTCGCTTCGATTTGCTTACGAATCACAAAGCGGTTGAGAAGTTGATCCATCCGCATCTCGGTCGTCCGGATATCGAGCCGATACTGCTCAACGCGGCGGTCGATGGCATCGATTTCCCGAGAAACTTGGACTTGCCGGTTTTTGTAAAATGCATGGAGCACTCCACCCGCAGTGACGATGGCCGCAGCGAGAAAAAGTGATAGAAAGACCGAAATGGGCGTGCGGGATTCTTGGCGGCGACGGTTCATGGCTTGAGGTCTAAAAGCTGGGCAACCCGCAGTTTTGCACTGCGGGCTCGCGGGTTCAGGGATGTCTCCTCGGCGGCGGGGATGATGGCTTTCCTCGCCAGCAATCGAAATTGGTAGTCCGGATTCGGGCGGGGCTCGGGCCACCCCGGTTCATCCAGAAACGGTGTGGATCGGTGTTTTAAAAATCGTTTTACCATCCGGTCCTCAAGACTGTGGAATGTGATAATGAGCAATCGCCCTCCGGGCTTAAGTGCTAACGGCGCGGCAGCGAGGGCGGCGGCGAGCGACTCTAACTCTTCATTGACTGCCATCCGAATGGCTTGGAAAGTCTTGGTCGCCGGATGAGTCCGACCGTGGCGGCCGATTGCTTTTTCGATGCAGTTCGCAAGATCCAACGTCGTAACGAATGGCTTCATCGCACGCTGTTTAAGGATCGCTCCGGCAATCCGGCGAGCGCTGGATTCTTCGCCGTATTCAAAGAGAATTCGGACGATATCAGCCTCCGACCAGCGGTTTACGATATCGGCTGCCGTGCGTGGGCTGGACGGTCCCATCCGCATGTCGAGCGGACCCTCACGCATGAACGAAAATCCGCGAATCGCGGAGTCGAGCTGGCGGGAAGAAACCCCGAGATCCATCAGCAGACCGTCGGCCCGTTCCCCCATCTGGATCTCGGGGATCTCCGGGAGGCGTGAGAAGTTTCCCTCCCACGTAGAAAATCTTTCGCCGTAAGCGGCGAGGCGAGTGCGCGCGTGTGCGAGCGCTTCGGGATCGCGATCGACACCCAGCACGCGGGCTCCGGCTTTGAGGAAAATTTCACTGTGTCCACCACCGCCGAGCGTACCGTCGATGATGAATTTGTCAGATCCGGCAACCATCCACTCGGCAATTTCCGTAGGGAAAACTGGTAGATGATAGTCTCCGGCACCGATGGTTTCTGAAAAATCAACGGACGCCTGCGCTGACAACCAGCCAGGAGCAACACAGGCATCCGTTTGTACGACTTCGCGGCGTGCTGTCCCGAGCGCGCCGCCTTGTCTCCCTAGAAAAATTTTCGATGGTCGCGCTGACAACACCCCTGAAGCAGCGCGGCCCATCGATTCAAATCGCGAGTGGAGCAACATCCCGAAAGACTCCACGCGCTTACCTATGAAAATCACCAGACGCCGCGCCGACAACCAGCCAGGAGCGGTGCGGACGTCTGTTTGGATCGACGAGGCGGCGTGCTGTCCCGAGCCAGCCACTTCGTCTGAAAAGAAAATTTGCGATGGCCGCACTGACAACCAGCCAGGAGCAGTGCGGACCATCGTTTCAAAATACGCATGAAGCTCTGTCCCGAGAGACTTCGTGCGCCTAGCCAATGAAAACACCAGACGCCGCGCCGACAACCAGCCAGGAGCGGTGCGGACGTCTGTTTGGATCGACCAAGCGGCGTGCTGTCCCGAGCCAGCCGCTTCGTCTGAAAGAAATCCCAATCCTGACACGCGGACGACAGCGACCGAAGCCGCCGAGTTGCGGACCGTGTCGAGTGTCAGGATGGGTGGGGTGAACAACATTGCTGCTGTGGGTGTGGTGGGTGAGAATTTGGGAAAAATTAGAGAATTCCGAGATCGTCTTCCTCCTCGGGAGTCATTTCGATTTCGAGGACTCGGGCATGGTTCGACTTACTCCAAACTTCGAAGTGCAGCCCGCGTCCCACGAGGACGACTTCGGATTCCGCATCGAAACCGGCCTGCTCGCTGAGATCCTTAGGAACCAGGAGCTTGCCTTGCTCATTCACGCTGGCCTCGCGGCAGAGCATGTAAAGGCGGCCAAGCATCGCGGTCTTTTTGGCAGGAGTGAGATCACTGTCATTCACGGTCTTCACCCGCTCATCGAAAGCCTGTTGGCTGAGCACCTTGATCAAGGGCATGTCGTAAGTCTTGGACGAAAGCAGAAACAAAACCTCGCCGCTCGATGGACGCCACGTCGTCGGGATGGAAACCCGAAACTTCGGATCCATCTTGTAGGGCGTGAAACCCAGATAACGTTTGGCGGAGGTGCTCACTTGGTGGGCTGACGGATGTGTCAGTGCCGAAAAGTACACTGAGATACACTCAGGCCACAAGAATAATTTGAGACATTTTTACTATTCCTATAAATCATTGATAATAAGCATTTATGAAAACAATTAATTGGGAATCTCTTATCAATCCCCCTCTAAATTAGGAAAAATCTTCGGAAAATTTGATGGGAAATGACTCACAACAACTCACTTTCCGGGTAAATTTTAGAAAACACCTGGTTCAGTGTACTCAGAATTCAAAATTTTAACAAAAGTGTACTCGTGCGGCCAATTCGTGACATTCTCCACCCTCGCGTGGCGTTTCGATGAATGTGCATCCGATTCCTCCCCGCTCAGAGCCATCATGTCCGAAAATTGAATTCGCGCCCGACTTGGCGCTTGAAAACTTCGATTCGGATCGCTACTCCACTGCCTATGCATGACGCCCGTATTGACGCCCTCGCCCGCCAGCTAGTCCGCTATTCCACCTCGTTGAAAAAGGGCGAGAGAGTCCTGATCGATCTCCACGACGTTCCGGACTCGATTGGCCTCGCGCTCATCCGTGAAGTCCGGGCCAAAGGCGCGCTACCATTTATCAAACTCCATCAAGGCCGCCTCACCCGCGAAATGATGTACGGAGCGGATGACTCCCAATACGAAATCCTCGCCAAGCACCTGCTCGCGGAGATGAAGGACATGGACGCCTACATCGCCATCCGCGGCGGTAACAACATCGCCGAAAACTCCGATGTTCCCGCCGACCGCATGCGCCTCGCCATGAAGCACATGCGCCCGGTGCTCGACCACCGCGTCAAGAAGACCAAGTGGTGTGTCCTCCGCTGGCCTAGCGCATCCATGGCCCAGCAAGCTGGCATGAGCACCGAGGCTTTTGAAAAATTCTACTTCGACGTCTGCCTGCTCGACTATAAGGCACTGCTTCCCGCCATGAACGCACTCAAGAAGCTGATGGATAAGACCGAAAACGTCCACATCAAAGGACCAGGCACCGACCTGCGCTTCTCGATCAAAGGCATCAACGCGCTGACCTCCGGCGGAAATTATAATATCCCCGACGGCGAGGTCTTCACCTCCCCCGTTCGCGATTCCGTGGAAGGCGTCATTTCCTACAACGCCCCCACCATCTATCAGGGTATTCCCTTCGATTCCATCCGTCTCGAATTTTCTAAAGGAAAAATCATCAAGGCCGAGGCAGGCTCCCGCACGAAAGAGATCAACAAGATCCTCGATAGCGACGAAGGTGCTCGTTACATTGGCGAGTTCGCGCTTGGCTTCCATCCCCACATCCGCGAGCCGATGCGCGATATTCTTTTCGACGAAAAAATCGCCGGTTCCTTCCACTTCACCCCCGGCCAAGCCTACGAAGACGCTGACAACGG
>JANPAU010000245.1:0-3164 GCA_031430055.1 Akkermansiaceae bacterium
GTCTGCGGCGTTCATCTGGTAGCCATTCCGCAGCGCGGAAAGAAACTCGCCAGTGAGCGCGCCAGCGGAAGATGTAGCTACGGACCGGCAGGTAGAATTAGATTGGCTAGTGGTCATGATTTGTGAGGAGTGGGAAGGAAATATTTCGCTTGGCAAAGGCAAATCGCCTCTACTTGAGAAACAAATTCATTCTAAATCAGTGATAAGGGACGGTTGTCACCACCTTAATTCGACGAGGTCGCGGGTTCGCGGGTCGAAACTGCCTTGGGCTCCTCCACCTTCACACGGTCGAAGTCGGTGATCTTGAGCGCCTGAGATTACAACTTCACCCGCGTCGTCAACCTCGTCGGACTCGGGTGTGCTGATTTAAGCCATTGGGGTTCGTGAATCCCTGTTATTTTACTTACAATCAACGAATTACGATTCAAGCTACCCCTTGTAAGACATCCTAAATTTTATTTTGTCGTGTGGTTAATGATATTCTCGTGGTTTTTACGGTTTATCCCCGCGCCATGGCAGCTCTAGGGTGGAGGCATGAACGAATCGCAACCCCCGCCGAAGAACATTGTTCTCATCGGCTTCATGGGCAGTGGGAAATCGACAGTTGGGCGTGAGCTGCACCAGCGGCTTGGGTACCCACTGGTGGACATGGATCAACTGATAGAAATGAGGGCGGGGAAATCGATCACCGCGATTTTTGCCGACGTGGGTGAAGAGGGATTTCGCGATATGGAAACCCACTTATTGGAAGAGCTCAATGATCCTGCCGCGCCGCGACGGATCATCTCCACCGGGGGCGGCGTCATCGGGCGGGAGGAAAATCGAGCCATCCTGCGTCATCTGGGTTACGTTGTCTGGCTGCATGCACCGATAGCGGTGATTCTTGATCGAACGTCGAAGAATCGCGAACGGCCCTTGCTCCATACGGATGACCCCGCCGCGCGGATCGAGGCCTTACTCGCCGTGCGAAAGCCGCTCTACACAGAAACGGCACATATTAAAATCGAAACCGCAGGGCTGGATTGTAAAGAACTTGCAACTGGGATTCTCGAGAGCGCCCGCTACTTCTTTACTGGTCACTTATGAATCTATGTCGGTAGAGCAAATCAAGACTTGGGCAGCAGAGTTAGGTTTCGATGATTGCCGGATGGCCAAGGCAAAAGAAGCCAGCCATGCGGAGCTATTCCGAGAATGGATCGCAGAAGGAAAGCACGGTGAAATGGCGTGGATGGAGCGCACGCCGGAGCGGCGTTGTGATCCTCGCGAGGTCTTGCCGGGGTGCAAGTCGATCATCTGCCTGGCGCTCAATTACTATCCGGGGCGTAGTCCATTTCCGGAAGGTCATGAGGGTGGCTATCGGATTGCGCGCTATGCTTGGAATGAGGACTACCACGATCTTATCGAAAAGCGGCTTCGGGAGTTTGATGAGAAATTACAATCGCTAGGCGGCACCCAGCGCTTCTATGTGGATACCGGTCCGGTGCTGGAACGTGACTTTGCGAGCGACGCCGGCCTCGGCTGGAATGGTAAATCCACCGTGCAAATCCACCGTAGCCTCGGAGCTTGGTTTTTCCTCGCCGAGCTGCTCACGACTCTCGATCTAACGGCCGACTCCCCCTTCGGCGATCACTGCGGAAAATGCACTGCCTGCATCACGGCTTGTCCGACTCAAGCGATCACTGCGCCGCGGCGGGTGGACGCGCGACGCTGTATTTCCTACTTCACCATCGAACACAAGGGGGCAATCCCCGAGGAGTTCCGAATCGCGATGGGCGACCGGATTTATGGTTGCGACGATTGCTTGGATGCTTGCCCGTGGAACCGCTTCGCCGTGGAGTCACGTGAAATCACCTTCCACGCGCGGGCGACGGTATTTGGAAAAAGCCTGTGCGATTTTCTCGAACTCGACGACGACGGTTTTCGCAGCTTGTTCGCCAAGTCGCCGATCAAGCGCATCAAGCGACCGCGGTTCTTGAGAAACGTCTGCGTAGCGCTGGGCAACACAGGAACGCCCGGAGATATACCGTCATTGAAGCGTGCCGCGACTGATCCTGATCCGCTGATCTCTGAGCACGCGGAATGGGCGATCCGGAGAATTTGTGGGCGATTCCCGGACCAGTGATGTTCACTTGCTAAGCTGAACCGCTTCAAAAAACCGAGTGAGTGGGTCTTAAAGAAAAAATCTAGCAAGATCCTCAAGCTCAACCTTCTTCGGCGAATGACTCCGCAGCCCCACTCTTCCTTGGGGTGATTTTTCGGCATTTTTGTCAGTGGGATCATATTCCCCATTGTCCTTTCCTACAAATTGACTAGTTTTCCGTCGAGGTCTTTGATGACTATCTTTTACAATTCTACCATGCCCAATCCGATCGCTCGCCCTCTCAATCAACGCGTTCTTCTCATGGGAACTTGCCTTTGCGATGCATTCTATGACGATACCGCCAAGGCGACCGTCGAGGTTCTTGAGCATCTGGGCATCGCCGTCGAGTTTCCCGATAACCAAACTTGCTGCGGCCAACCCGCCTTCAATTCCGGCGACTGGGTCGCCTCGCGAAAAGTCGCCCGCCACACGGCTTCCGTCTTTGCTGGAGATCTTCCGGTGATCGTCCCGTCCGGCTCTTGCGCCGCCATGAATTTCCACGGAAATATTCTCCAGTTCGAAGAGAATCCCGACCCCGCAATCGACTCTCTTGCCAAGCGCACTTGGGAAGTCATGGACTTCATTTACAACGGACTCGGTATCAAGACATGGTCAGGAAAATTTGAAAAAACCACCCGCATCGCATTCCATCGCTCCTGCCATAGCCGTGGAACTGGCAGCGGAGAGGCCACCCTGAAATTGCTCGAATCCATCGAAAACGCCGTTGTCTCACCCTTCGGCCAAGACGAACAGTGCTGCGGCTTCGGCGGCACTTTTTCCGTCACCTTTCCCCACATTTCAGGACGCATGGGCTCCCTGAAACTCGATCACATTCTCGAAACCCACCCCGATATCCTCGTCAGTGGCGACATGTCTTGCCTCATGCACCTCTCCGGTCTCGCTCGCACCCAAGGCCGCCCCATCGAGCATCTTCACGCCATCCAAATCCTCAGAAATACACTTTCATGATCGGCATCCAACCCATCGACCAATACGCCCGCGACATTTCTGACGAGAAACAAGC
>JANPAU010000246.1:0-1987 GCA_031430055.1 Akkermansiaceae bacterium
CTTTATGAGATCGAGCAGGCACTTTACCGCATTAAAAACGGAGCTTACGGAATTTGCGAAATGTCGTCCCGCAAGATTCCCCAAGCCCGTCTTGAAGCCATTCCTTTTGCCCGTTTGACCGTCGAATGTCAGGCCCAGTGGGAGAAGGAATACGGCAACCGCCGCTTCCGTCCGTCCAATGAAGTTGGCTTCAGCGGAGGAAATTATGTCGATGATGAAGATTCCGAAACAGTTTCTCTTGACGAAGACGACGATTAAAGCAAAGTCCGCCCCCCAAGTTCATACTCATGCCACGCGAGATTATTATCCTAGAATGCACCGAAGCGAAAGCCGAGGGCAAGCCGACTTCACGCTACGTAACCACGCGTAACAAAAAGAGCCTCCGCACACCAGGCCGTCTCGAGAAAGTGAAATTCAATCACTTCCTCAAGCGCCGTACCCTTCACCGCGAACTCCGTTAACCGCGAACCTAGCTTCCATTTCCCATGTCCGAGCCAAAAACAATTCAGCGCCGTATTAACTTCCGCAAGGCGAACCGCAGGATGACGCGGCGTCGTCACGATATTCCTGCAGATCAAGTTGTCGCCACCAATCCTGAACTTCTCACCAAGTTCACGACGGAGACTGGCAAGATTCTTCCTCGCCGCGTGACCGGAGTATCCGCCAAGTTGCATCGCAAGATCAACAACGCAATCAAGCAATCCCGCGCCATCAACCTGCTTCCGTAATCACCCGCCAGGGTCTGATTGATCAAAGAGCCAATCCGTGAAAATCGGATTGGCTCTTTGCTTTTACTGGATTGTCACTCTCCCCAATTTTTACCTTGGAGCGTCCCGTTTCACTTTCTACATTCCGCCCGGCGCAAGCCACTTCCCATGGCCCAACAAGACTTTACCATACTCAACAAACTCGGCATCCACGCACGCCCTGCCGCACAGTTCGTCAAAACGGCCAATCGTTTTCAATCTGATATTTTCGTCGAGAAAGATGGCGAGGAAGTCGATGGCAAATCGATCATGGGTCTCATGATGCTTGCCGCCGGAAATGGTTCGATCATCTCGATCAGCGCCGATGGTGCCGACGCAGACGCAGCGCTTGCAGCGCTCGGTGATCTGATCAACCGCAAGTTTGAGGAGGAGTGAGGCACCGTAAATCTTTGATTTCTAATACGGTTTATCCAACTCAAAGGCATTACGCTTTGGGAAGAAAGTATCCGCGTTGTTTATCGGAAATCGGTAGGCAGAGTTTTTCCATCACGGCAAGCATGTCTTCCCACAAATGGCGCTTGGTGGAGTGGGCTCCCTGAGTCTGGAGCAAGGTGCTGGGGTGATAGGTGATGCAGACCGGCGTGCCGTCGAAGTCATACCATGGACCGCGCATCGAGGCGATGCTGCCGGCGAGTCCGAGTAATCCCGCAGCCGCCGTTTCGCCGAGGGCGATGATACACTCCGGCTTCACGATTCCGATTTCTGCACGGACAAATGGCAGGCAAGCCGCCATTTCTTCGGGTGTCGGTTTGCGGTTGTTCGTCGTCTGGCGTGGCGTGGAGGGGCGGAACTTGACGATATAGGAAAGGTAAACTTCTTCGCGTGAGAGGCCCATGGCTTTGAGGATATCCGTGAGTTTTTGTCCGGAATCTCCGAGGAATGGCAGCCCCTCGCGCTCTTCCTGATAGCCAGGCGCTTCTCCGACTAACATCACGCGGGCATCGGGACTGCCGGAGCTGAAGACTAGGGTTTCGCGCAGCGAGCCGAGCGCACGAATGCTCGTGGAGGTTTCGGCTTGCTGTCGAAGGGACTCGAGCTGCTCAAGTCGAGAGCTACCAGAAATCGTCGGGGGAGAGGCGACCGCGATGGGTTCTGGCTAGATATTTGTCTCAACCGGCGGTGCGATGATGCTACCATTTTTTGCCCGGTTGAAGAGTTCGCGAAGTCCTTCGCGGGCTCCTTCGTCGAGGTGGACATGGGTGACACCGCGAGCCTGCTCG
>JANPAU010000247.1:0-35132 GCA_031430055.1 Akkermansiaceae bacterium
TCAACTTCTTCACGGTCGCTTGGCGAAGGGGAAACGGGCAATGCCGGAGAGGTCGGTTTTGACTTCGATGGCGGTGAAGGCGGACGTTTGTAGAATTTCTGCGACGTGGGAAGCTTGATTGTGGCCGATTTCAAGGACCAACCAAGCGCCGGGCTTGAGACGGTGGAAGGCTTGCGGGATGAAGCGGCGGATGAGGTCGAGGCCATCGGCACCGGAAAACAAGGCGAGGGCGGGATCGTGCATGACCTCGCGGGTGAGGGTGGCGCGCTCGGTCTCGGGGACGTAGGGGAGATTCGCGACGATGCCGTCGAACGGTGCTTCGATGGCGGAGAAGAGATCGCTGTGGAGAAAGGTGGCGTTGGGAATTTCCAGCAAGGCGGCATTTTCCTGGGCGAGGGCGAGGGCATCCGGGGAGACATCGGCAAGGGTGAGATCCCAGCCGGGGCGGGCGGCGGCGAGGGTGAGTCCGAGCACGCCGGAGCCGCAGCCCATGTCGAGGACGGATTGGGCGGCGGGGAGTTCCCACGAGAGGATCCACTCGGCGAGTTCTTCGGTCTCGGGGCGGGGAATGAGGGCGCGGGCGTCGGTCTTGAATTCGTGTTTGTGGAACCAGACGGTGCCGAGCAGGTGCTGGAGTGGGATGCCTTCGCCGCGTTTTTTGAGGGTTTCACGGAGGGGGACGAGGTCGGTTTCTTCGATTTCGCGGTCAAATTGCAGGTAAAGATCCATGCGGGTGCAGCCGAGCTGGCGGGCGACGAGCATTTGCATGTTGCGGCGGGCGTCGTCGATGCCGCGTTTTTCGAGATAGCGGGAGCCGCCATCGATGGTTTCCAGAACGGTGCTCATTCGTAAGTCGGGGGCAGGGTGGGCCTGCGGGGCGGCTGCGCCAAGACCTATGATCGGGATTTTACCGCTGCGGGTGGGGCGGCAAATTCGCTGGTCAGGCGGGTGGGAAAATGGTTTGAAGCGCGCGCGAGCGATCTGCTTCGCGACGATGACTGACTCACACGCAGGCCATGCAGGCCACAAACCTCACCTCGCGGTGAGCACGATCGCAGCCTTGGGCATTGTTTTCGGTGATATCGGAACGAGTCCGCTCTACGCATTTCGCGAATGTTTTTCGGGCACCCATGGTGCTCCGATCCACCCTGAAAACTTGGTGGGAGCGGCTTCGCTGATCGTCTGGTCGCTGATCTTGGTAGTTTCCGTGAAGTATCTCTTTATCATTTTGAAGTTGGACAACAAAGGTGAGGGCGGGATATTGGCGCTTTCTACGCTGATCCGTGGCGGGGCGAGGTCGCTGGGCGGAAAGGACCCGAAGACGATCATGTTGTTCGGCCTTGCAGGGGCAGCCTTGATTTATGCGGATGGCATGTTGACGCCGGCGATCTCGGTCTTGAGTGCGGTGGAAGGGCTCTCGGTGAGTGCACCGGCGCTGGCGCATTGGACGGTGCCGCTGGCGGTGGTGATCTTGGTGGGCTTATTTTCGATCCAGAAATTCGGCACTGGGCAGGTCGGGAAGTTATTCGGGCCGGTGGTGCTCATTTGGTTTTCGACGTTGGCGCTGTTAGGCATTCGCGCGTTGTGGGACCATCCGCAGGTTTTGTGGAGTTTGAGTCCGTGGGAGGGAGTTTCCTTTTTGGTTCGCGAGTGGAAACATGCGTTCCCGTTGCTGGCGGCGGTATTCTTGGCAGTGACGGGTGGCGAGGCGCTGTATGCGGATCTCGGGCACTTCGGGACGCGCGCGATTCGTGTGGGGTGGTTCTCGGTGGTGTTGCCAGCGCTGGTGCTGAACTATCTCGGACAAGCGGCTTTACTTACCGCAGATCCTAGCGCGATTCGCAGTCCGTTCTTCCTGCTTGCACCTCCAGTGCTACAACTTCCTTTGACTATTCTGGCGACGGGAGCGGCGATCATCGCAAGTCAAGCGCTGATCTCTGGAGCCTTCTCCCTGACCACTCAAGCGGTACAGTTAGGATGTATGTCGCGGGTGCGGATTCTTTACACCTCTGAGCACTCGGTGGGGCAGGTCTATGTGCCGCTGATCAATCACATTCTGGCAGTGGCGTGTATTTTATTGGTGATCATGTTCGAGACCTCCGCCAAACTTGCAGGAGCTTATGGGATTGCAATTTCGCTTACCATGACCATTACGTCGATCTTGTTCTTCTCTGCGGCATCTGTCGTGTGGGGCTGGTCGAAGCTTAAAGCGGGAGTGGTGACAGGCCTGTTTCTCGCTCTCGATTGTGCGTTCCTCGCTGCGAACGCCTTAAAGATTTGGCCATGGGGTTGGTTACCACTGCTAATCGCAGGCGGAGTCATGGGTGTCATGTTAATATGGATCTGGGGACGCAGCCGCTTGTATGCGCGGATCATGCAGGAATCGCTACCGATCGATGTGCTGCTGAAGGATTTACACAAAGGAAAAATTCATCGCGTCTCGGGCACTGCGATTTACATGAGCGGTAAAGATCTGCGAGTCCCCACCGCGCTGCTGCATAATTTAAAGCACAACCAAGTGTTGCACGAGCGCCTGATCCTGCTTCATGTCATGACGCTCGATCAACCGATGGCGAACCCCGACGATACTCTCGACTACGAAGACCTCGGCGATGGAGTACACCGTGCCACCCTGCGTTTCGGCTTCGCAGAGACGCCAGATGTGCCAACGGCACTCAAGCATAAGATGCCAGAAAGTGCTCGTTTCCAACCTGGCAAGGCGACCTATTTCCTCGGTCGAGAAACCTATGGTGTGGGTAAAAATGCGACTTTGATTGATCGCCTTCGCCTATCGTGTTTCGCCGTGATGGCCCGCAACGCCTCACCTGCCACTGCTTATTTCCAACTGCCTCCTGGCCGGGTGGTAGAGCTTGGAGCGCAGATTACTCTTTGAGTTCGGAGGCTCGAATGCACGACCCGTGACTGCGCCATCTTCACTTTCTATCACAGGTCTTGGAGCCTTGTCCGTCTTGGGTGCGGATGTTACCTCACATCATCAAGCCATACTCGCGGGCAAGGCGCCGTTTCGGAGATTAGGAGAGCTCCTTGGCGCGGACAGCCCACATGCGATGCGGCCCGGGGCGTGGATCGAGTCTCGCAGCTTGTTAGTAAATCGGAAATGGAGTCCTGCGACGATGGCGGCACTGCATGTCGCCCGCGAGGCAATCGCCGAGGCGGGCTGGACGGCCGAGGAACTGCGGGATGCCGCATTGGTCGTCGGCACCAGCCGCGGGAATGCAGCGGGCTGGCTGGGTCCATGGCCGGGGCGGCGACCTTTTAAGCTGATGGCGGCGAGCAATACAATCCACAGCGAGCCGGCGGCGGCGATCACCATCGAATTCGGAATCACCGGCCCGAATCACGTGCTGGCCAGTGGCTGCGCCGCAGGACTGGATGCCGTCGGGATCGCGATGATGTTAGTGACCTCAGGGGTGGCACCGCGGGCCTTGGCCGTGACGGTGGATTTACCGTTGGTCCCGATTCTCTTGGATAACTATGCGGCTTCTGGATTGTTAGCAAAGGGACTGGAGCTTGATCCCTATCATCCAAAATCCGCAGGATTCATTCCCGGCGAGGGCGCGGCGGCGATAGCCATGGAATACAAAGACGGCGTATTTCCCCGACTGTTGCACTATGGATGCAATGCAGATGCCGTCGATCCCGTAGGAATCCCTGCGGACGGCGGACGCACTCCGGAGCTTTTAGAAAAGGCGATGCAGCTTGTCGGACGGCCCGCTGCGGTTTGTCCTCACGCGACGGGCACCGCCGTGCAAGCCGTCGCAGATCCCGCGATGTTGTGGAGATGCTTTCCAGATCTGAAGCCGACCTTGCATTTATTAAAGCCCTTCACCGGACACACCATCGGTGCAAGTGGGCTGCTGGAGAGTGTGATCCTCGCCCGCTTTCTGCGAGAGGGGAAACTTCCACCGAATCGGATGCATCATGATGCGCCCCATGAGTTTCAGCTTCCCGATCATGTGCTTGATGCCACCGGGCCGATTTATAAACTGTCCCACGGAATGGGTGGGCATAATGCATTGCTAATTCTGTCACCGCCATGAACCCCGAACGCCGTCTTGTAGTTTCCATCGACGATCAATCCCTGAGAGTCATCAAAGGTGATCAATGCAGCCACCACTATGACGTCTCCACGGCGATCAAAGGCATGGGTTTCGTGATGGACAGTTACCGCACGCCGACGGGAAAATTCCGGATTGTGGAAAAAATCGGTGCCGGAGAAATGAGCGGAACCATTTTCAAGCAACGGGTCCCGGTCGGCCAGTGGCAACCCGGCACAGCGACTGACGGCGATCTCGTATTAACCCGCATCCTCCGCATGGAAGGCCTGGATCCTGAAAATGCAAACACCCTTGAGCGGTTCATCTACCTTCACGGAACCAACCATGAGAACCTTCTCGGGCAACCCGCCAGCCAAGGATGCATCCGACTAAGAAGTAATGATATGGTCGAGTTGTTCGACCTGGTGGAAGAAGGTATGGAGCTAGAAATCCTGCCTGCGACCCGCCCACGCGGGAAGCTATTATTCATCGATTGTGATTCTACGCTTTCGACGATTGAAGGAATTGATGAGCTCGCACGGGCACGAGGAGAAGAGGTCTTTGCGCAAGTCGTGGAGCTCACCACCGCAGCGATGAATGGCAAAATACCGATCACCGAAGTCTTCCCAAGAAGGATGGAAATGATTCGCCCGGACCGCGCGCTTTGTAAAGAAATCGGTAATCTGTATGTGAATACACTGGTCCCCGGAGCGAAGGAGATGATTCAAGAAGTCAAAGTTGCGGGTTGGTTACCCGTGATTCTTTCCGGCGGTTTCGCCCCTTTGATCAAGCCACTTGCAGATCACTTGGGCATTGCTCATGTGGAAGCGGTGCCACTTTATTTTCATGATGATGGTGGTTACAAAGGCTATGGGACAGATTACCCGACCACTCGTAATTTTGGGAAAAATGAAGTGATCCGCGAGTGGAAGCAAGCCGTCTTACCCGAGCGAGTCGTGATGATCGGTGATGGTGTATCCGACTTGGAAACCAAGCCAGATGTAGATGTATTCATCGGCTTTGGAGGAGTTGTGGCACGCCCGAAGGTGGTGCATGGTTCTGACTATTGGCTAGCTGATATGAAGCAGCGATCCGTCTTGCACGAGGTCATGTCTGGCATCCGAATCGTATCAAGATGAGCGGTGGCTCATTGTTCTAGAAGATCGATCATACAGTTTTAGCTTGCTAGTGAGTCATTCATTTATAGGTTGCTCCCGACATGAGTACTACTAAGAAAAAAGCTGTGCAGGGAATTCGTTACACGGATGCACAAAAGAAAGAAGTTGTAGATTTCGTAACAAGCTACAACAAGACCAACGGCCGCGGCGGTCAGTCCAAGGCTGGTGACAAATTTAAAATGTCTCAAATCACCGTGGCAAGCTGGTTAAAAGCAGCAGGCGCAGTGAAAGCACCCAAGGCAACGAAGGTCGCAAAAGCAGTTAAGGCAACGAAGGCACCAAGTGCGAAAAAGGCCGCCAACAAAACCAAAGCTGGCACTCGTTACACCCCAGAGCAAAAGGCTGAAGTCGTGGCATTCGTAGCCTCTCATAACGCGTCAAATGGTCGTGGTGGCCAGAGCACCGCTGCTGCGAAATTCAATATCTCGCCACTTACGGTGATGGCATGGCTGAAGGCGTCAGGCGCACCAAAGGCGTCTAAAGCCGCAAAGACTGCCGCTCCAACTAAGGCAATCAACGCGCCCGCTGTTTCGAATGGCATCAACGTCAAACTGACGTCTCTGCTTTCGGTAATCGCTCAAATCGCGAAGGTTGAAGTGGAACTTGCGCATCTCAAGGCCAGGGCTGCTTCGATCCAAGCTTCGTTCTAAGCAACCACTCTGATTGAATTTATCCGGCCGTTTCCCCATGAATGGGGGAACGGCTTTTTTCATTTCACCAAACCATGTCGGTCGTGACTTCGTTCCACTGCATACTCTCCACCTCGAAGACAAAGCGCCCGAGAAACGTTTGCTCCCTCACCAGTAGGGGCAGCCAATGCCAATCGTCTTCCCACATTCGGTGATAGGGAATCGCATCGAGCGCGACCCACACCGGCACCGCTTCATCCGTCTCCGTGGGCGTCCCGCTGAAGTCATCGGAACGATAGACGTGACAGAGAATATCCGGGTGATCCGACATGGAAAATTGCAGCTCACCTAACTTCCTCGGCGCGTGAGGAGTGATAAGAAGCTCTTCCTGAGTCTCGCGAATGGCAGCTTCCAACGCAGTCTCACCCGCTTCGATTTTACCGCCGGGGCCATTGATCTTGCCTGCGCCAAGGCCGGTCTTTTTCTCGATAAGGAGAATTTGACCATCCTTGATGATGAATAGAATCGTGGCGAGCATTTCGCCCTTCCACTGGCTCCAGTCGATGGGTGATTCGACGATCATCCGTTCGCTTCCGCATACGCTTCCACCGAGTCGCAGGTGCAGACGAGATTGCGGTCACCGTGCACGTTGTCGATGCGGCCGACGGATGGCCAGAACTTGTGTTGCCGGAGGTAGGGCAGCGGAAAGGCCGCCTGCTCGCGAGTATAAGCATGCGCCCAATCGTTCCCACAAATCGTCTCGCACGGGTGCGGTGCGTGCTTGAGAGGATTATCATTTGCATCCATTTCCCCACCGATCACGGCGGAAATCTCGCCATGGATGGAAATCATCGCATCACAAAAGCGGTCCATCTCAGCCTTGGATTCTGACTCCGTGGGCTCGATCATCAAAGTGCCACCGACGGGCCAACTCATCGTGGGCGCGTGATAGCCGTAATCCATCAGGCGCTTGGCCACGTCCTCGACGGTGATGCCACTCGCATCGGATAGAGGTCGCACATCAATGATGCACTCGTGAGCGACAAGGCCTTCATTTCCGGTGTAGAGGACTGGGAAATATGGCGCAAGTCGCTTGGCCATGTAGTTCGCATTAAGGATGGCGACTTCCGTGGCCTCGGTAAGTCCATCGGGGCCCATCATGGCGATATACATCCAAGAAATCGTGTTGATCGAGGCGCTTCCCCACGGTGCAGAGCAGACCGCGCCGCTTGGATTTTCCAATTCCGAATGTCCCGGAAGAAATGGCACTAACTGCTTTGCCACGCCGATGGGGCCGACACCCGGACCACCACCGCCGTGAGGGATGCAGAAGGTTTTGTGTAAATTCAAATGGCAAACATCCGCACCGATGAGACCAGGCGAGGTGAGGCCGACTTGGGCATTCATATTCGCTCCATCCATATACACTTGGCCGCCAGCTTCGTGGATGATTTCACAAATCGAGCGGATCGTTTCCTCGAATACGCCATGAGTGGAAGGATAGGTGACCATCAGAGCGGCGAGATTGTCGCGGTGCTCTTCGGTGCGGGCAGCGAGGTCGGCGACGTCGATGTTACCATCTCCGTCGCACTTCACGCCGATGACTTTCATCCCAGTCATCACCGCAGAGGCAGGATTGGTGCCGTGAGCGGAAACAGGAATCAGACAAATGTTCCGGTGGAAGTCCCCACGAGAACGATGATAATGATGGATCGCGAGTAGGCCGGCATACTCCCCTTGTGAGCCCGCATTCGGCTGGAGAGAAACTCCGGCAAAGCCTGTGACTTCCGCGAGCCAGCCCTCTAGCAAGCCAAGCATTTCACGGTACCCTTGGCTCTGAGCGGCGGGCACAAAGGGATGCATTGAGGAAACTTCCGGCCAACTGAGAGGCATCATTTCCGAGGTCGCGTTGAGCTTCATCGTGCAGGAACCCAGTGCGATCATGGACTCATTCAGCGCGAGATCCTTCGACTCTAGCCGCTTCATGTAACGCAGCATGTCCGTCTCAGAGTGATGACTGCTGAAAACTTTCTGAGTGAGGAAATCCGTGCTGCGCGAGAAAGCAGCGGGCCATGCGACTTCCCTCACATCGCTGATGTCTCCCGCCACCTTGAAGGCGCGGCAAATCGAAATGAGATCTTCCTGCGTCGAAGTCTCATCACATGAGATTCCAAGGTGATCGGCATCGATCCGCCGGAGATTGATCCCGGAAGCAACTGCGGTGGCCAATATCGAATCAGCCGTGCCGGTTACCTTCGCAACGATGGTGTCGAAAAAGGGTCCGTCTTCGATCACCACTCCACCGGCGACGAGTGCCGCCTTAAGAGATGCCGTGCGCAAGTGAGTGGTCTGGGCGATGTGCTTGAGTCCCTCAGGGCCGTGGTAAACGGCATACATTGATGCCATCACCGCTAGCAAGACTTGCGCTGTGCAAATGTTAGAAGTCGCCTTGTCGCGGCGGATGTGTTGCTCGCGAGTCTGCAAGGAGAGGCGGTAGCCCGGCTTGCCGCGTGAATCGACCGAGACCCCGATGAGGCGACCCGGCATCTTGCGCTTCAGCGCATCCACACAAGCCATGAATCCCGCGTGCGGTCCACCGAAGCCTAACGGCACGCCAAAACGTTGTGACGAGCCGACACAAATGTCTGCGCCAAATTCACCAGGTGCTTTGAGAAGTGTTAGTGCCAGTAGATCCGCCGCAACGATGTTCGTGATGCCCGCCGTGCGATTTTTCGCGAAGAACTCCGCGAAATCATCAATCCGGCCGCGAGTGTCTGGATACTGCACGACCACGGCGAAGGCTCCCTCGCTGAGTTCCCAAGTCCGCCAGTCGCCGACGATCACCTCGATACCGAGCGGCTCGGCGCGGGTGGTTACGACATCAATGGTCTGCGGGTGGCAGCGCTCGGAGATGAAGATCGATTTGCCCTTGGGCTTGCCAGCAAGCGCGAGACTCATCGCCTCGGCGGCGGCGGTGCCTTCGTCGAGCAATGATGCGTTAGAAACATCGAGGCCCGTGAGATCGGTGATCATCGTTTGGAAATTCAGCAAAGCTTCGAGACGGCCCTGCGCGATTTCCGCCTGATAGGGCGTGTAAGCGGTATACCAACCGGGATTTTCCAAGATATTCCGCTGGATGACCGCCGGGGTGTGAGTGCCGTAGTAGCCTTGGCCGATGAAGGACTTGAGCACTTGGTTTTTTCCCATGATCGACTTCAACCACGCTAGGGCATCATGCTCGGAGCGCGCTGCCGGAAGGGTCATCGCGGTGTCGAGCCGGATGCCAGCCGGCACCGCGGCATTGATGAGAGCGGCGAGCGATGAATAACCGGTATCGCGGAGCATCTCATCGCGATCAGAACCAACGGGACCTAAGTGACGACTGCGGAAATCAAGACGGGCTGACATAGTGCTGAGTAGTGGAGCGAAAAGGTAAAAACCAATGGGAACCCCCCTCCCATAAAGGAAAATGCTCCTTGCGCAACCCCAGTGCTTGAGAATGAGGGAGTTTTTTCTTCATTCGTTCCGCCATTTTTTCAAAACGGATCATGATTGGAGAAATCACTCTTCGTCTTGAGATAACAGCGATGAGATTTCGTCAATCACCTCCGCTCTCAGCCCGCTCCTGAATTCCTCAAGTTTCTCCCAGAGTTCCGGGACGAAGGTCGCCGTGAATCCATGGCTTTCGAGCCACGTCGACAAGGTCGCCAAGTCATTTTCATCGCCCAGAAGTTCCGAGAGTGCCACCAGTTTTGGAACCAACGAAACGAGGCCCTCGGGCAAATATCCAATGGCACCAATGTAGGCTTTTAGAGCTTTTCGGGTTTCATGAAAATCCTCGATGTCGCAGTGATCGAGCTTCCGGCAACGTCTGATCACTCGTTTTTCAAGTTTTTCAAGTCCGTGCGAGATTCGCTCTTCGAGTGTCTCAAGAGGTAACTCCTCGAGGTGCTTGCGAGCAACGGCGACGCGCTCGATGCACCAAGTCACCGTCTCCGGCGGCGGGCGGCGGGCAGCCGACCGCGTTTGTTGAGCAAGTAGAGCACCGATGGCATCCGCTCCACCGCCCCCTTCCCATGCGATTTTCCTCCAAGTCTTCATTCGGGAAACCGCATCGCGCGGTCCAGAGAGTAAACGGCCGATCGCTTGGATTTCCGGCGACGAATGATTCCCTAGTCGAAAGAGCGCGAACCCACCCCGCAACGATTTGCCGAGCTTGCGGATGGCGTGGACCTTTTCCGCAACTCGTCCTCTCGAATCGAGCAAGCCCCGCAAAAGACGCTCCATCTTGAAGCTACTGTCCACCAGTTGCTCACGAGTGAATCGTGCGTCTTCATCCGTCGTGAGGTTCATTCGAGGAAAAGGAAATACTACGAGATTCACTTTGTCAGTGAAGATCTCTTGGGAATCGAAGGGGTGTCACCTGAGATTTCTCGATCGTCTGGGTGGACCACGCGATCATGCCTCCACGGAGCGGATAATTTCGCGATAAACCTCCACCTCGTCGGTTGAAACTCGCTTGAGCGCAGGATCTTGATCGAGATCCACAAAGTAGAGGCCGAAGTCCGTGTTCGGATCGAACGGGTGACCCCACTCGCGGTTAGAAGTGATCGACCAGAAATTATAGCCCTTGACCGGCACTCCGTAATTGATCGCCCGCGCGACCTCCGCGACGTGAGAGCGCAGGTAATCCGTCCGAGAAACTCCGTTAGCCACGGGGACACTGCCATTTTCCACGATGAAAAGATCCTGCCCCGGGAACCAACGGTGGAAGCGCCGCAGTGCGTGATAGAGTCCCTGTGGCCAGACGGGTGCCCGTAAAAACCGCCCATGCGCCGCGTCTTCTAACGAGCGGAAACGACCTAACTTCCAAGTCGGCAAGCCCCAATAATAATCGAGTCCCACAAAGTCTTGGGCACCCACTGCTTCCTCAGGACACAACTCGACGGACAAGCGCCCAGATGTCCCCAGATACCACCAATTCGCATTCGCAATCAAGGTCGTCGTCCCCCAGAAACGCCACGCCCAGTTCAGCCAGCCGGACCTCGCCTCCAAGACTTTGAGGCGGTGGCTTGGCTCCACTTGGACGATTTCCAAGCACGCCTCATCACGAAAAATTTCGTAAGCGATCCGCCTTGCGAGCTTCATTTCCAAGCCTTCATCCTCCCCGGATGCCCCCGGCGCATCCGTCCGAATGCCGATCCGGATTCTCCCACGTCGGCGGACCCGCCGGATGTCGCGACTCTCTAACAAACTCTTAGGGTCTTCATCCCTACCCAGAAATACCTCACCCAAGGAAACCGGGCGATGAGCCTCTTTCGTGATGCGCTCAATCGGAGAAATCTCTGCGACGTCTTGTTGAAATGCGGCGATCGCTTGATTCACCCGCGCCAGCAACTGCCAATGCCCATGTGGCGCGACCACAACATACGCCTCATCACTCAAGCCCGTGACGAGAAATCGTAGTTTCTCATTAACCTTCAAGCCGACTGGCAGGAGAAAAAATGCGTCGCCATAGACCGCATCTACTTTTCCTGTTAGTAAATCTTCGCGTGCTAAATCATAGTTTGGAAAAAGTTTTTTGGAGCAGTTTTCTGGTAAGTCTCGCTTCCATGAAACCGGCTGATTTCCCACAGCGATCACCCCCACCCTCTTCCCCGCCAAGGATCCACTGCCATCGCCCTCGTAATCCCACTTTACAATCATCGCCTTACTCGTCCGCAGATAAGGATCGCTCATTTTGAAGCGCGTCTGATCCGCCTCGGTCACTCCGCCGATGACCAGATCCACATCGCCCTTTTCGCTGACCAAGGCACCTTGTGTGGTGAATTTAAAAAGCGCCTCTCCGATGCCACGGTGACAAGCCCCCCAGTCCATCAGCATTTGCAGCCATGTCGGGAAGCCGGTCACGAGTGGATTCACCCCGACCCGAGCATCCATGCACTGGGCTTTGATCGCAACTCGGGCGCGGGCGTGGGCGAGGAAAAGCCCGGGAATTAGCTTCCCAACCGCCTCCGCCTCTGCGTCCACATCCGATCCACGCGGCAGCCCCGGCGGCATGTAATAACGACTCTGCCACCAAGGCTTGATGTAACCGAAAGTGAGCTGGCTTGGCTCGTTGAACGTGATCCAAAAATCGACTCGATCTCCAAGTGCTTCCGCCACCCGACTGGCATACCTTGCAAATAGATCTGGAAATTTCTCCCCGATCATTCCGCCGTAATCTCGCTCTAACCACACCGGCCAGACGAAGTGATGGAGTGTGAGCATCACCTTCATCCCATGGCCTCGGATGCACTCCGCCAGCTTGCGATAGTGTGCCAAAGCCTGTTCATCGAACACCCCTTCAGAAACTTCCACCCGTGCCCACGCCGTCGAAAAGCGGAACAATTTACATCCCATGTCGGCCGCAGCCGCGATGTCTTCCTCGTAGCGGTTTGCAAAATCCGTCGCCTGCCCGCGTGGCGTGAGCCCCTGACAACGTTCCCAAAGATCCCACACGTCCTCCCGCTCAGGATCATGAGCTTCGACTTGGTGGTCGGCATTTGCCGTGCCGAAAAGAAATCCCTTTGGAAATGCCATGAACTGCACCGCCTTTGCAACTGCTCAGAGGCGCGGGGTCAAGGTTCTTTGCGGGGGGATCAATCCCTCCAACACTTGGATCCATGCTTCCAATAAGTCATGTCGCCCCGGTCCCTCCACTTCAAGCCGAAGGTCAGGCAGAATGTGGGCGGTGGCCATGAGAGACTCTCCCTTGCTCTCGTGAAGCTGCACCGCTCTCACCATCTTACTGTCGCCTAGCAGGTGCTGGAGTGTGCCGCGCTCGACCATGATCACACTGCCGCCAGCATGATCCATATCGGGGAAAACTCCTGGTAGAAAGTCTCCCTGCGAAGCGCCCTCGATCATCCGTAATGCCAACAGCCGCGCTCGGAATTCCTGTAGATGCCTGCTCATGCGATCACCCTCTGCCGCACAGTAAATTACTACCGGCAGCGTGTGCATCACAAACCCTGCGGTTCCGGGTTGCGGCGCGCCGGAGCGCACTTGCTCGACGATTACAGATTCTACTCCTGATGATTCCGCTAAAGCCTGACCCCAAGCCCAAATCAAAGCGGTGGCGGCTGTGATTTCCAAGTCGGCTGAAGTCTGCTCGAGTTTTTCTCGAAATGCCTCGCCAAGATGTCGCACGGCCAAGCCACCGGATGAATTGTCCGATTGAGAAAAAAACGGCGCAGAAACCGGAAAATCCTCCTGAAACATTTTCCCCGCACGGGCAATGATTTCAGCGGACGGTGGATGCCATTTCGAGAGGGTCAGTTCTTTCGCCTCACCTCCGGCCAAGCAAGTGATGAAGTTACGCAACACCGCGGTGATGGAGCGCCCGTCCAGCAAAGCATGGTGCACGGTCCAAAGAAAACGCCCGTCATCCGGCCAGTAAATGGCGCGCCAAGGTGCTTGATGGGGTATAAGCAGAGCACGACGACGATCCGCAGCAAGCCACGAGTCCCATGGTTCTGAGAGGCCTCCCCCTTGAACCACCATCGCCGGAGGGCTGATTAACTCGATTCCACCCGACTCTCCGGCGTTGATCAAAAAAGCCATTTTCAAAGCCTCGGTCTTCGCGACGGTTTCTTCCCAAGCCGCCACGACCCGTGACCGCCATTCACCCGGCATGAAGAGGATCTCCACTTGCTCAACGTGATGGCCGGCAACAGGATCCGACAAAGAATTCCGCAGCATCACCCTTTGCAAGGGGGCCAACACGGGCGATTGGATGGCATCAACTTGCATTTCTCGCCGCAGCGGTAACATTCTGGATCGGATTCACCAGCGAAACCAAAGGGTTGCCTTTGTAACAGGCGTCCAGCTGGCGCTCTGATTTTTCTTTGCTGAAACGGCCAAAACGTTCTAAGTTTCGTTATCCTTCCCCGGCTGCAACAGTTTTCCTGAGTCTGACTCGCGTCCGTTTGCTCCTCAATCGTCGCCGTTCCTCGCTCGATCTCATTCATTTTATCATTTCTCCGGTCTCGCTATGAATGCTCCCTCCACCAATCTACCCCACACGGTTGCTGCCCACGATTCGTCGACACCTGGGACACCGCCTGCTCACCACAGGTGGCTGCCGGAAGTACGCATCGTCCTAATTTATCTCATTCTCGCCAGCAGCTGGATCATTGGGTCCGATCTCTGGTTGAGCCAATCTGAGATTGATGAGCCCAAATCAGCGCTAATTCAGACGCTCAAAGGGCTTAATTTCGTCATCACCACCTCCATTCTGTTGTTCTTCGTCTTGAGACACGCTTACAACGGCTGGCGAATTGCCGAGCAACAACGGTCCTCAGGGATCAATCACGCCCAAGAAAGGTTCCGCAACCTTTCCTCTCACATGCTGACCTTGCGGGAAAACGATCGCGCCGAGATTAGCCGCGAGATCCACGATGAACTTGGGCAACTGCTCACCGGGATCCAAATGCAGCTGCGTTTGATCGAAAACCGCTTGTCAGACCGCGAGGATCGGACCCTCAACCCACTGATCGACAAGTTGGTGGAAACTTCGGAACTCGTCGATACCACCATCACCTCAGTGCAACGCATTTCCGCAGGCTTGCGACCGAGCACCTTGGACCACCTCGGGCTCGTTGCCACACTCTCGGCGGAAGCCGAGCAATTTTCTGAACGCACCGGTATCCGCTGTCTCATCGAAGTATCAGAAATCCCCGATAGCCTAGCACCCGAGGTATGCACCACAGCATTCCGGATTTTCCAAGAATCTCTGACCAACGTCGCAAGACACGCCGAGGCCAAGAACATCGACTCCAGCCTCTCGGTGAGTGAAAATGTGCTCAAGTTAGTCATCAAAGATGACGGTAAAGGCATGGAACCCTCAGATGTCGAAGATCCGCAGTCGCTCGGCCTGATGGGAATGCTGGAGCGCGCCAAAGGCGTCGGCGGACAGGTGAACTTCACCAGTCAAGCGAGAAAGGGCACCACCGTGACTTTCACACTGCCACTTCTCACGCCTTCGCTCAAAGTTGGCGCACTTTCCTCCTCGCCCACGCCATGAGAGTTCTAATCGTCGACGACCACGCCATCGTGAGACGAGGCATGATATCCCTGTTAGAAGAACATTTTAAAGATGTCGAAGTCGGCGAAGCGAACGAGGCGAAAGGCGGCTTGGAAGCCGTCAAAGAGAGTCATTGGGATCTGGTCATCGTCGACATCACCATGCCGGGTCGCAACGGTCTGGAGCTGATCCAAGACATCAAGTTAGAACGAGCCGCACTGCCCATCCTCGTCATCAGCAGCCATCCGGAAAAGGACTACGCCCTCCGCGCCTTGAAGCTGGGTGCGGCAGGCTACGTTTCCAAGCAAAGCGCGGCAGATGTCCTGGTCACCGCTGTCCAGCGAGTCATTTCCGGCCGCCGCTACATCAGCTCCGCACTTGCAGAACAACTCGCCGGAGCGATGGCGGGCGAGGCTTCCGGCACCTCCCATGAAACTCTCTCAAACCGTGAACTCCAAGTGCTCCGCCTCATCGCTCTTGGGAAAACGGTCAAAGAAATCAGCGTTGAACTCGCTCTTAGCGCGAAGACCGTGGCCACTTACCGCAGCCGTATCGCCGAGAAAATGGAGCTATCGTCCAATGTCGAACTCACCCGCTACGCCATGCAGCACCACCTGGTGGACTGAGAAAAAGGCACTTGCTTACATCCGTTAGGCTGTAGGGCAAATTGACTACAGTAAATCGGGCATAACACCTCTTTCATTTCCGCAAAAATCAACAATAGTTTTCTTGTTGGTCATCCAACACGATCTTTGTCTGAGTTCCGTGAGTGTGGGTCACGGTAAGATGAAAAAGGAACGCCGTCTTTCCGGGGGGGAGGGCGGCGTTCTGTATTTCTAAGCACAACTCATCGTGGCATCATGTAAGCCAAAAGAGTGCCGAGCCGCTCCCGCAATTTTGAACGGGGGACAATCGCATCGATCAAGCCGTGCTCGAGCATGAACTCGGCAGTTTGAAAGCCTGGAGGGAGGTTTTGATGAGTCGTTTCCTTGACCACGCGAGGCCCGGCAAAGCCAATCATGCACTTGGGTTCAGCCAAGTTAATATCGCCGATGGTCGCAAACGAAGCAGTGACCCCGCCCGTCGTTGGATGAGTAAGCAGAGAAATGTAGGGCAACTTCGCTTCGGACAGGCGGGCGAGCGCGCCACAGGTCTTAGCCATTTGCATCAGCGACAGCATGCCTTCTTGCATCCGTGCGCCGGAAGATGCTGAAACGATGATGACACCGCGTTTTTCGGCGATGGCCATCTCGATGGCGCGGGTGATTTTCTCACCCACCACCGAGCCCATCGAACCCGCGAAAAATTTGAAATCCATCACCGCAATCATCGCCCGCTGCCCGTGAATGGTGAGTCGTCCGGAAATCACAGCGTCATCCAAGCCGGTCTTTTCCCGCAGTCCAGCTGTCTTTTCAGCATACCCCGCAAAGCCAAGTGGATTGGCGGAAATGAGGCCGATTCCCGTTTCCTCGAATGAATCCGGATCGGCGAACATCGTGATACGCTCGCGGGAATCGAGGAGAAAATGGTGATTGCAATGCACGCAGACATGAAGGTTCTGCTTGAGTTCGAGGGTGTGCACCATCGCGCCGCAATCCGGGCATTTCACCCAGAGGCCTTCCGGCATGTCTTCACGTCGATCGTGGCTGCGTAGGCGCGGTTTACTGAAAATACCCATGAGATTGAAGTGCTACGAGTCACCACAACGGCTCTCTCGTGGGCGCGAAACTAAACACCGGGAGGATTAAGGACAATCCCCTTTTGAAAAGATCTAGCCTGCCAACTGCATCTTTTGAGTTGCTATTTCAGCAAGATGAAATCACAACCTGCCCACGGAAATAATAAACATTTCCAAATCAATTGATGAATACTCGTCGTTTTGTAAGTGGTTCGTCGATCCTCCTCGCAGGGTGGCTCGGAGCAACATTCCTCAACGAAGTGCCTTCCCAAAGGTATCCAAAGCTCGACAAGAAGCCTACCACCGCCGCAACGGCTGTGATGAAGGAAAAATTGATGGCCGTTGCCCTTTCCGACTCGCACTGAATCCGGCAGCGGTTAAACTCGCCGCATGGCTGAACAACCGATCATTTGCGATAAAAAACCACTGGCTCTCGAAGTCGAAGCCGGAACTCATTTTTGGTGCTCTTGCGGACGCTCGAGTCATCCGCCGTTTTGTGATGGTTCTCACAAGGGCACCGGACTGCAACCCGTAAAATACGAGGTCGCCGAGAAAAAAACCATCTGGTGGTGCCAATGCAAACACACCGCAAATCCGCCGCTCTGTGACGGTTCACACAAGAATCTTCCAGTTTAATAGGATTTCATTCACTCCACGACATCCTCCATGCGATCTCTGATCAAGCACATCCTCAAACGCACCGAACCCACGGAAGATCTTCACGTCGCCGGTTGGGTGCGGACCCGCCGGGATTCGAAGGCGTTTTCCTTTCTCGAACTCAACGACGGCACCTGCCTCGGAAACTTGCAAATCGTCGCAGACGCCGGAATCCCAGGCTACGAGGCGATTTCAAAAATGAACACCGGCGCATCCGTCGAAGTGCGTGGCAAACTAATCCCATCGCCCGCCGCTGGACAAGCATGGGAAATGCAGGCCAGCTCGCTCAAATTACTCGGTGAGGTCCCCGAGGATTATCCACTTCAGAAAAAAGGCCACAGCCAAGAATTTCTTCGCTCCATCGCCCACCTTCGGCCGCGCACGAATCTCTACGGCGCCGTCTTCCGCATGCGCAGCCGGATGGCCTACGCGGTGCATAAATTCTTCCAAGAGCGAGATTTCATCTACGTCCACACTCCCATCATCACCGCCAGCGATTGTGAAGGTGCCGGGGAAATGTTCCGCGTCACGACTCTGCCGGACGACAAGATCGGCAAGGCCGAAGAAGACTTCTTCGGCAAGCGCGCCTACTTGACGGTGAGTGGTCAGCTCGAAGGAGAAACCTTCGCCTGTGCTCTTTCGAACATCTACACCTTCGGCCCCACCTTCCGCGCGGAAAACTCTAACACTTCGCGCCACGCCGCCGAGTTCTGGATGATCGAACCAGAAGTCGCGTTCTGCGATCTGGAAGGCGACATGGATCTCGCGGAAGCCTTAGTGAAATATCTCGTCAAGGAAGCGCTCGAAAATAGCGAAGGCGATTTGGAAATTTTTGAAAAATTCGTGGATAAAGGGCTTCGTGAGCGGCTCGAGTTCGTCGCCAGCCGCCCCTTCGAGCGCATCACCTACACCGCCGCCGTCGAGCTGCTCGTGGCAAGCGGCAGGACCTTCGAATACCCCGTAGAATACGGCCTCAACCTTCAATCCGAGCACGAGCGCTGGCTCACCGAAGAACATTTCAAAGCACCAGTCACCGTCTTCAACTATCCGAAGGAAATCAAACCCTTCTACATGCGCCTCAACAACGATGGCAAAACCGTCACCGCCATGGACGTGCTCGTTCCCGGCATCGGCGAGATCATCGGTGGGAGCCAGCGCGAAGAACGCTTAGACATTTTGTTAGAAAATTTCGCCAAACACGGTCTCGATCCCGAAGCCTACGACTGGTATGTCGATCTCCGGAAATACGGCAGCGTCCCGCACGCCGGCTTCGGCCTTGGCTTCGAGCGGATGCTCATGTTCGTCACCGGCATGGCCAACATCCGCGACGTGATTCCCTTTGCACGGACACCGGGGCACTGCGAATTTTAACCGAGCATGATTCTCATCGAACAAAAGCCGCTGATTTTCCGCTACCGTCTCAAAGCGCGCGGATTTATGAACTCCATCTCGAATCGCCGCGACTTCGAGGGCGCACTGATCCAGATCGACGGTGGCTACGGCTGCATTCACCCTTGGCCGGAGTTAGGCGATCCCACACTGGAAAAGTGCCTCACCGATCTAGCAGGCTCACGCCGCTGGCCAATCGTCCGTCGCGCGATTCGCTGCGCTGAGTATGATAAAACGGCCCGGGATTTCGAGAACTCACTGTTCGAGGAAATGGAAGTGCCCAAGAGTCACGCCACACTCGCCAAGACTGATGCCGCCGAAGTCGCGCTCGCCGTCGAGCTTGGCTTCACCGCCATCAAACTCAAATCCGGTCGCGACCTAACTGCTGAATCCAAATTCCTCGAAATGATGGCCAGCGAGTTCCCTACGATGAAATGGCGTTTGGATTTCAACGAATCACTCACGCCGGAACAAGCCGCTGATTTTCTACTCGGGCTTTCCGAGAAGACACGCGCTGCCATCGACTTCGTCGAGGATCCCTGCCCATTTTCGGAAACCGCTTGGAATGATCTCCGCCGCAAAACGCGCATCAGACTTGCAGTCGATCGCGAAGCCGCGCCTCTCTCGACTGCGGCGCAATTCATGGTCATCAAGCCCGCCATTGATGAGCCATTCCTGCTAGGTGAGGCGGCGATTCAGCACAGCCAACGCGTGGTGATGACCAGCTACATGGATCATCCCGTCGGTCAAACCTTCGCCGCCTGGGAAGCCGCGCGGCTTGAATTACAATTTCCCGGGCTGGTGGGGCTGTGCGGATTGCAAACGCATCATCTTTTCGAGCCTAACGAATTCACCGAAGCGCTTGGTCCATGGTCACCGAAATTCAGAGTTCCGGACGGTAATGGTCTCGGCTTCACCGAACTGCTGGATGCCCTGCCATGGACGCGGCTTTACTAACTTGTTCGAAATTCTGGAATGATTCCGCATCATCGGTTCCCGGCGTCCCGGAACTCGCCGGGCATGTACTTTTCGAAACATCTGGCAGCTCCGGCATACCAAAGTCAGTCGCCATTTCCAAACAAGCGCTGCTGATTTCCGCAGCAGCGGTGAACCGACGCTTAGACGTCACTCGCGAATCCTGCTGGGGCCTCGTGCTTCCACTCCATCACGTCGGCGGCTTCGGCGTAGCAGCACGGGCTTACGACGCGGGTTGTGGATTTCAGGAATTCGGCGAACGTTGGCAGGCTGGGAAGTTTCGCGATTGGCTAGATGTTTTCGGAATCACGCACACCTCGCTGGTTCCCACGCAAGTGCATGATTTAGTCCAAGAAAGACTAACCGCACCGCCGGGTTTAAAAGCCATCGTCGTTGGTGGCGGGCGACTTGAAGAGATCACGGGACAAGCCGCACGCGATTTGGGTTGGCCAGTTCTTGCGAGTTATGGGATGACGGAATCTTCGTCACAGATCGCCACACAAACACTCACCTCGCTGACACAAACTTACCGCTGCTCGCCGATTCCTTTGCTACCGATTTGGGATGCAAAAATTTCTGCTAGTGAATTGCTTTGCATTTCAGGTGCGGCGCTTTTTTCCGGCTATGTCTCGGGTGGACGGTTCGTTCCTCGCTTGGAAGACTGGTATCTCACCTCGGATCGAGTTATACTCGAAGACCGAAAAATTTCCCCACTCGGTCGCGCTGATTCACTCGTGAAAATTCTCGGGGAACTCGTCGACCCAGAAGCTATCGAGCGGGAATTAATTTCTCTATCACAAGGACGACTCAGCCCCGGGACTTTTGCGATCATCGCGCTCCCTGACGAGCGGGCAGGAAGTGCGTTGGTGCCGACTTTTGATAACTCGGTGGACCCTCAGATTTTTAATGCCACTTTGGCAATTTATGAAAAAACCACTGTGGGCTTCAAGAGATTGAAACCCGCAGTGTTGATTGGAAGTTTTCCCCACAACGAGCTAGGCAAGCTGCGGAGAAGAGAACTTGCTGCGATTCTTCAGAAATGAATCGCGTGACCCTCCGCAGCCAACGTGGCTTCATGAATGACTTCGCTCATCGTCGGGTGAGCGTGGATTGTCGAATGAATTTCCTGGGCGGTTAGCTCTTGGTCAAGGGCGAGACCCATTTCGGCGATTAGCTCTGTGGCGTTGTCGCCGATGATGTGTGCACCGAGTAGTTCTCCGTGTTTTTTACCGTAAAGCAGCTTGGCAAATCCATCCGGCTCTCCTGACGCAATGGCCTTGCCGATGGCGGCGAATGGAATTTTCCCGACGGTGTATTCGATGCCTTCCGCTTTGAGCGCACGCTCCGTTTTCCCAACCGAAGCGACTTGTGGGTGGCAGTAGGTGCAACCGGGGAAATTGGTAACTTTGCGAGGCTTGTGACCGGGGACGTAGAGGCCTTCGACTGCCTGCACCGCCTCGAAAGATGCGGTGTGTGCAAGCCATGGAGGCCCAGTGATATCGCCTGCGGCATAAACGCCGGGGATGGAAGTTTCATAGCGGTCGCCCACTGTGATATAGCCACGATCATCGAGTTGCGGTTGCTGGCCGCCCGGCAGAACTGGCTGGATACCAATGGCGACGATACAAACCTCGGCACTGAGTGTGCCGTTTTCTTTCGGCCCTTCCACGGTGAGCTCGACATGCGTGCCACGATCCACCATCGCGGTGATTTTGGTATTTGTGAGGCAGCGGATGCCTTGCTTGATGAGCGATTTCTCCAACGCATCACCCACCTCGTCATCTTCTACGGGAAGAATCCGCGGGGCCATCTCGATCAAGGTGACCTTGGTGCCGAAAGCATTATAAATGTAAGCAAACTCCACGCCGATAGCCCCTGCGCCGATGATCAACATTTCCTTCGGCTGTTGCGGAATGACCATAGCCTCCTTGGAACCGATCACGGACTTTCCGTTAAAAGGAAGGGGAGGTAAGCCACGGCTTTTGCAACCCGTGGCGATGAGAATATCCTTCGTTTCAAGGAGGTGCCGTGAACCATCGTTCGCGACCACTCCCACTTTGCCAGTGCCTTCAACGGAGCCGAAGCCTCTAACGTAGTCGATGCCATTCTTCTTGAGAAGATACTCAATCCCGCCAGCGAGTCGGTCCGAAACCTTGCGCGAACGGCCGATGACCGCCGACCAATCATAAGAAAGACCTTCGATTTTCAAACCAAACTCGGCCGCCTTGTGGGTCAGCATGTGGTAAACCTCCGCATTCTTGAGTAGGGACTTCGTCGGGATACAGCCCCAATTGAGGCAGGTGCCGCCAGCACGGTCGGCTTCGACACAAGCGACTTTTTTTCCAAGTTGAGCAGCGCGAATCGCGGCGACGTAGCCAGCAGGGCCGCCACCAATGACAATGAGATCGTAGGCCATAGGATAATTGATTGAAGGTTAGCTAAAAAGTGAACTGCGGGAAACTGTGGCGAAGACAATCGATTGTCAAAGATGGAAAGGCAGAAACAGCGGCGACAAAAGCTTGAAGAACTTTCTTTATATAAACGGACCGTTTTTATAAATTTTTGCTTGTTTCGGTTTTCTGTTTTTCGATACTTTCGCGTTCGCGAGGTTTATACCTCGCAGATCCACCAACTACCTACCGCCAGTTCGGCAAATCCTTCACGTAGATCAAACAAACAATGGCTCGCACACGCTGGATCGTTCCTCAAAGGATTCTTATGGGAAAACCCATTTTTTACCACTGCATCAGTAGAGTGGTGGATCGAAGACTTGCCTTTGAAAGGGACGAAAAGGAAAGGTTCCGAATGTTCATGCGGATGTATGAAAACTTCACGGGCTGCCGGGTGGTTTCATATTGCCTGATGAGCAACCACTTCCACCTATTACTGGAAGTGCCACCGCCGCCGGTGGATGGCTTTACAGATGGGGAATTGCTTGAACGTTTGCGGGCGATTTACAGCGAATTGCAAGTGGCTGAAGTAGCGAAGGAATTGGCATTGGCCCGGCAAACGGTGGCTGAAGGGTTGGGACAAGAAGCGGCGTTAGTAACTCCGATTCACGCTCGGTATACGCGGCGGATGCATGACCTTAGCCGATTCATGGAAGGCTTGTTGCAGCGCTTCACACTTTGGTTCAATCGGACCCATTCTCGCTCAGGAAATCTTTGGGAGGATGCGTTTAAAAGTGTCATCGTGGAGGACGGAATTGCCGCGCGAACGATTTCTGCCTACATCGACCTCAATCCGGTTAGGGCTGGGATAGTTACGGATCCTGCGAATTACCGATGGAGCGGCTATGGCGAAGCAATCGGCGGCGGGGCCAGAGGGAATGGCAAGAAAGCGCGGGCAGGCTTGGTGCGGGCACTGATGGCGCACAAGGGTTACGAAGCGGACGCACGACACTGGGACAGCAAGGTGGCAAAGGACTATCGGATACTCTTGCTAGAAGGTGGGAAAGAAATTCTCAAAGTGGCCGCGAACGCTGCGGGAGGATCCGAAGTGAGGGTGGTGCGGAAAGGAATCAAAAAAGCTCTGGTAAAGGCGGAGCTGGAGCAAATTGAACGAAGTGGCAACTTGGCACTTGGAAAAATACTCCACTGCCGAATCCGTTATTTCACGGACGGCGCGGTCATCGGCAGTCGAATTTTTGTCGATGAGGCATTTGCGAATGCTCGAGAACGCTTTGGTCTGAAGCGCAAGACTGGCGCACGAAAGATGAAAGGCAATGGAGCTGCCGCCTCTAACGAACTCTGGAGCCTACGAGATTTGAAACAGAGAATCTCTTAAATCTCAAACCGAGGTTTTGATGAGTGACACTTGGAGTATCATCGGTTAAGGTATTCGTGGAAATTTCGAAAAATCCGGTGCCCGCTTTTCGAGGAAGGCTTGTTTTCCTTCGCGACCTTCCTCGCTCATGTAGTATAGCAGTGTGGCGTTACCAGCAAGGTCGAGCAGACCCATCTGACCATCGCAATCCGCATTCAAAGCCGACTTGAGGCAACGCAGGGCGAGAGGCGAGTGAGCGAGCATCTCCCGGCACCATTGGAGGGTTTCCTTTTCCAAATTTGCAAGCGGGACGACAATGTTTACCAAACCCATATCGAGCGCCTGTTTAGCGTCGTATTGACGGCAGAGATACCAAATTTCACGAGCTTTTTTCTGCCCCACAATGCGAGCGAGATAGCTAGAACCAAGGCCGCCATCAAATGAGCCAACTTTGGGACCGGTCTGGCCGAAACGGGCATTATCCGCCGCGATGGTTAGATCGCACACAATGTGCAAAACATGCCCGCCGCCGATTGCATAGCCGGCGACCATGGCGACGACCGGCTTGGGGAGTGAGCGAATTTTTTTCTGAAGATCGAGCACGTTGAGCCGTGGAACACCGTCTTCTCCGATGTAGCCCGCATGGCCGCGGACTTTTTGATCGCCGCCAGAACAGAATGCGAGGTCGCCAGCACCGGTGAGAATGATCGCCCCCACCTTCGGGTCTTCATGGGCGAGGTCGAAGGCGACGAGCATTTCCTTCACCGTGAGAGGGCGGAACGCATTGCGAACTTCCGGCCGGTTGATGGTGATTTTTGCAATTTTTCCCTCATCCGTCGTTTCATAACGGATATCCTCGAATTCGCACACAGTGATCCACATGGATGAAGTCTGGACGATGCTAGATGCGGCCGCAACCATGCATCGGGCAAATTTTAAACTACACGGTCAGACTGCAGACTGCTCTCACCGCTGCCATGTGAGCGGCGACTCGCTGATGGAGGGGCGCGTGACTAGGAGTCTCAAAGGTAAACGAAATAGGACAGCCGTTCTTGGCGAGATAGATCGCTTCTGGCCAACCTTCCGGTATATCAGGCTCAGCGGTGTGATAGATCCAACCCGGACCACTGATCTCGTGACCGTCGATCATCGGTCCAGGCTCTGGCATGAACCACGGGCTTACCGCAGCGAGAATGCTTTGCGTGCGAAGGAGATCTTCGGTGGTAAGGTTGATCTCATAGAAATAGAATCCTTTTGTTTCCCAATCCTCATGCAGAGAAATAAATAAGGCGGGTGCCGGGTGCTCATTGAGCCAACGGGTGTGGGCGGCCACTTCGCAAGTTTCTCGAAGGTAGTAGTCACGGTTCAAATCAATTCCACCGTCGTTTTCCCGAGTGAAGGCAGCTAGACCGGATGGGTTGAGAGCCGGGCAAAGTAGCCAATGGACCGTGGTGTTGAAAAAGCCCTCCCGCAGCATTTCCAAGACGGCGAGCGGCCCCGCCGGTTCATCACCATGAATCCCAGCTGATAGATAGACTCGCGGCCCATTCCCCGGCCGCTCCCAAGCGAGCAAGGGTCCGGCACCCAACTCCATCAAAGACGTCGGCACGAACCCCGCTGCTAGAGCGGCCTCGCGGAAATCTTTCTGAAATTGTAACCATTCGAACATCGGACTCATCGCGCAAAGCATGAAGGCTTGGCGACTATTTGAAAAGCTCGGTAAAAAACGACTGCATCGCCACCCAGGAACGACGGTCTGCTTGTTCGTCGTGGGCGGCACCTTTACTCGCATCCGTGCCAGCTTCTGGATGAGTGAAGCTATGGACAGATGCCTTGGCCATAGATATCAGCGGCGAAAACGTTGTAGCCCATTTCCGCAAGCATGCGGCTGCGGCGTTTTTCGTAATCGGAAAGTCCGCCCCACTGGTTGAATTCGTCAATTCACGAAATGTAATTTACTCGGGATCAAAGACCACTCGGAAGCCGAGGTCAGGACGGCGGAGAGAGCGATCGAGAGTCCACTCGCGGGTGAGCGCATTGCTGTTAGTTTTTAAATACGAGCCTCCAATGATGACCCAGCGACGATCGCCGAGAGGGTTTGCGGGATTCGTGCCGAGGCCAGCCGTCCATTCAGATACCGAGCCTGCCATACCGATGATGCCACGCGGTGTCCGGTCTGCCGTCTGCGAAGTCACGGGAACCCAAAGACCGGGAAGAAGACTTGCAGGTGACATTCCATCCGAATTGAGCGCGGCGAACCATTCTTCCTGCGTGGGAAGGCGGGCTTTTTTCCACTCAGCGTAGGCTGAGGCGTCCCACCAATCGATGCCGACGACGGGAGAATCCAAGGTCACCGCTTGATTTTGCCATGTGCCTTTCGTTTTGGCGGCAGTGAGCAGGGCTGACCAATCGGTGGGTTCGTGTGAAATTTTTTCGGCACTTTGGTTCGCGTGGTCAAAAATGTTTTCGCGTTTGTCCTTTGCTAACATCTTGAGAGTTTCGAGAAATTCAGCGTATTGGCCGATGGTTACTTCGTTAGCGGAAATACGGAAAGCGGGAAGATTTGCTTCCGTGCCGTCGGGGGTAAGATGCTTTCCCGCAGGCACGGCAAGTGGTGCTGGAAGACTCGCACGGGGCGGTGAAGTAAGCGCGGGTGGGCGCATTTTGAGGGCAATAATTCCGATCCCTAACAATACAACTGCCGTTCCAATTATGATCAAAGCGGAATGGTTTTTCGAAGTTGGGGAAACTGCCTGAGTGGGCGCTAAAAGAGAAAGCGGATCGGCGAGCTGATGCTCGATCTGCATGCAGATATCACGAGTTTGGCCCCAAGTGATCGGTGCTTCCACTCCTTCTCCGCGCATCCAACTGAAGAGAGTGAGCAGCCGGGTGGCTCCGGGCTGTCCTTCGGCGACGAGGGAGATCAGAACCTTGGCCAAATGAACAATATCGCGGACCGATTGATCCTCAGTGCGAACTCCGGCGACGGCGAGATTTTGCAGACGAATGACGCCATGCTGATCCACGTGCACCGCATCCAAGCTCATCGGGGAAGTGGCGTGACCGAGAGCTTCATGTTGCAGGTGTGCTTCCGCAACTCGCCGCAGGATATGAGCAAGTTGTGCCGGTTCGAAGGGCTGCCCAGCTTTCTTCCGCTCCGCGAGAGTAACTCCGGGAAGAAGTTCATGAGCATAAAAACAAATCCCGGGCTCGGAAACCGCTTCGTAGACCGAACCGATTAAAGGGTGGTCCACGGATGCTTTCACCCGGATGTCTGCTAGGAAAGAATCTCGCAGGTCTGACCGCTCCGCGCGAAGTTCATCGACAAGAACTCTCCGAGAAACGGAAATTTGCTCGGCGAGCCAAGTGATGGAGACGGTGTTTTCAGCAAGAAGATGTTTCAGGCGGTATTCACCAAGTTGGCGTTCTTCGGAGGCTGGATTCATGCGGCTTTAAGAAATCACTTGCTCGGCAAAGGTGGAAGGAGAGGTAGGCTGGGATCGAAACCTGGTGGAAGGGTTTCTTGAAATTCTGGCAGGACCGGATCTCCCATGTTTACGGCAGGCGAACGCGGAATCTTCGCGGCAAGATCACGTGGCCACGCTTGCACATCGAGAATTTCCCCCTTGTAGAGCAACGAAACCACTTGGCCGTAGTAAGTTCTAGCACCAAAGAGATGTTCAGTCTGGCCGTCCTGCGAGGGAATCACGTAGGTCATCCGCAGGCTTTCCTCGCCGCCCACCCAGTCGAAGGGCAGGGTGGCCCACTGCTCGGTCACCCAGGATTTATCCTCTAACTGGACAATCTCATCCTTGGAGGTGCGATTGAAAAAAATCACGGACACTGCGATTTCCGCCACGTCGATCTCATCCGTGGGAGCCTTCTGAACGGGAATGGTGAGGATAACACGCTGGCCTTCTTCATTTTTCGAATCATTAAAAATACGAACTCTGCCAAGCGCGAGTTTCCCGACCATGGCATCGGGCTTTTCAAAACCATCGCGCAACTTGCCTGCAGCGAGCGCGTAAAGGGCTCCGGCACCTGAGACTCCCATTTGAAAAACCTTTTCAAAGTGGGAGGCGGCAATGTCGAACACTCCCATTTGCTCGTGCACGAGACCGAGTTCGTAATGCACATTGGGATCTTCTGGAGATTGGGAGCGGGCTTCTTCGAGTTTGACGATCGCGAGGCCCATATCTCCGGCAACCCGTGCTCGGCGGGCTTCATTGACCATGCGCTCCGAGCGAGGGTCAGCCATTTGCGGAGTGGTCACCGGCGTGGGTGCTGGCATCGGTAGCGAAGCAATTGGTGGCGGCGAGGATGGCCTGGAAACGACCGAAGAAGTGCGATCCACCTCGCCCGGAGCGGCAGGAACTCGCACGGCTATCAGCTTTGGCACCTCTTTGATGACGATCCGCTCCACGCGTGATTCCTCTAATCTCGTCGCCAGCGCCATGCCCGCAACCAGCAACTGCGACATCGCCATGAGTGCCAATGCCCAGCAGCAAATAGAAAATACAGGCACGCGAGTCGCCGATGGTGGGTTTAAGGATTCAGATCCCATGGACGAAAGATGCGGTTCTGGGTTCCCCTTGTCAATCCGGCGGGTTTGAGCGGACTGGATGGACCTAGAATTTGACCTAGTCCCCCACCCTGCCGACCTTGATTTTTCGGGATTAAATCTCAGGGAAAACGATTTCCTGACCGGCAGGCGCACCACGGCCGAACTTGTCACCGATGTCCTTGCTGGTGACAAAGAGCATCAGGGAAATAAGAGCAAGGGCACATGCAGTTTGAAGAATTTCCAAGGGCTTCGCCTTGACCGGGCGACCGAAGATTTTCTCAAGGAACGCGAGGGTGATGTGGCCGCCATCGAGCACCGGGAAAGGCATCATGTTGAGGACTGCAAGGTTCACATTGAAAAGCACCATGAAGGCCAGAATCCGCCGCCAGCCGTTTTCCATTTGCAGCAAATCATATTGCAAGGTGGCGATGCCAACCGGGCCGCTGAGGTGGCCGATGCCGATGCTGGAATCCGGCGCAGCGACACTGACAATTGTCGTCCACATCATGCGCAGACTGTCACCAACCTGCTTGAAAGGCCCGGGATGGACGATGCCCTGATTCTGATAAGGCGCGCTATAGAAGCCGATTCCCAGCATCGGACCCTTGTCTGGCGGTGACACGGGAACGACGGGAGTCGCTTGAATATTCATGGGTTTCCCGTCGCGCAGAATGGCAAAATCGATTGGCTTGGCACCGATCGCTTTGATGAAGGCGACTACTTTTTCGCTGTCTTTGAACTCCTGGCCATTCAGCGAGACCAAATGGTCACCATCCTTGAATCCGGCTCGATCCGCAGGGCTACCTTTGGCGATGGACCCCAGCTCGATGTGATTGATTTCAGGGCCGATGCCGACTTGCCGCAAGCCACCGCGCTGGAACCACTTGGTCTTCTGCGTCTGGAACTCGGAAACAAGCTTAAGCGGTTCCGGGACTCCCGGACGCTCCACGGTGAACTCGATTTGCTGGCCTTTGCTGAGGATGATGCCTTCGGTGATGCTGTCCAGCGAGCCAGCAAAGCCATCCACCGGCTTGCCGTTGATTTGCACGATTTTATCGCCCGCAAGAATGCCCGCCTTAGCAGCGGGGCTGTTTTCAGCAACTTCGCCGACGATCTGGCTCGGGATGAAATCCTTTGGTTTTCCGACTCCCCAGACGACCACTGCAGAAAGCAAGGCCAGCATCATAGAGAACAACGGCCCAGCGAAAGCGACGATGATTTTATCCATCGGCGTAATTGGCGGAAGCGGTTTGCCGTCCTGGTTTCCGCCTTCGAGCGCCTCCATCGGCGCCATTTGCGGCAGCGCGACAAAGCCACCGGCAGGAATCCAGCCGAGCCCGTATTGCACGCCATTGATTTCTTTTTTCCAAATCGGAGTGCCGAACCAGATTTGGAACCGGTCAATCCGCAAGCCGCGCCACTTTGCCGCAAGAAAATGTCCCAGCTCGTGGACGAAGATGATGATGTTGAAAATCATCAAAACAACGATGATCAGCAGGATGACTTGAAGGGCGGTGGCAATGATTGACATGGGTAACGAGTGAACTCTGGAAACTTAGCGTCTCCGAACTTTCAGGCAAGTTCATTAAATTTTCCAAAAAATTGGATTTTCATCGTTCTCTCGCTTTCCCGTGAGGACTTTATTCGACAGGAAGATCACGGAGGTGCTGAAGGTAGTCGTTCTTCGGGGCAGGTCTTTCGGGCGAAGGAGTTTTCGTTAGCATTTCATGGACCTTTTGATTGCTGCTGGTGAGCAGCGATTCGATCAACTCGGCTTCTGGAAGGTTCTTCCAATATTTTTTAGGCATCTCGGATTGCATCGCTTTGATCTTCACTCGGGCGACATTGAAAATGCTCTTGTAGTAGGACTTCCACAGCTCTTCGAGAGCATCCGAGTCTGGAGCCCGGCTCTTATCGACGCCCTGAGTGTATTGGATTTCCTCGCCATCCCAGTGCATGCACTCGTCTGGCGTGAGGATCGACCAATCCATGTTAGTGAAACGCTTGCGGAAAAACGAGGCGTTGAGGCGGACGATTTTGTGCTCGGGTTCGAACCACGAGACGAATTGCTCACGACCGGTTTCCGGGGATTCGCCGACTTTCCGAAATCGTACGAACGCATGCATCTTATGGCAGTCGCGATTGATGTGTTTCACCATCGATTGCATCCGATGGATTTGCGCATCAGAGGCGATGCTGAGAAGGTGGCGCTCGCCGTGGACAAGGCGCCAGAGCACTGAGTAAAGCAACGCCCATTGACCTCCAGAGCGATGGCAACTCGCCGTCTCAGCGATGCCCATGAAAGCCGCCGGGACTTTCAGTGGACCAGAAGTCTTGGGCTCCGGCTTTGGATTTAAGAAGAGCATTCCTTCTTCGAGTTCTTTCTGCCAGATCACATCGCGTGGATGGACCTCATTCTCTAGCAGTCCCCGCGCAATGGAGCGCCAGTCAGCAAACCCGGAAGGTGTAGGAACGGATCGCATGGCATTTCAAAACTCTCCGCCGATGACCTCGGTTTTCGGCACTTGAATCGCCGCGAAATCAAGTTCGAGCTGCTGGGCTGGCGGAGCGTAAATAGCGCGAAGTTTCTCAGAATCCAGTTCGTAGCGGGCGGGCTGGTGATCGGCAGTGATGATGAAAGGCAGACATTTTTTCAAATTCACGCGGATCTTAATGAGATCGGCCACACGCACTTGGGTGTAGCGGCGGATGTTGCCGATGCGTTGGGCATTCCGCACGCCGAGACCTGGAATACGATAGAGAATTTCTAGTGGTTGTTTGTTAATATCGACGGGGAAAAATGCGCGATTTCTCAGTGCCCATGAAAGTTTGGGGTCGATGTCTAAATCAAGGTTAGGCTGCTCCGCCGTGGTGATTTCATCAACGGCGTATCCATAGAAGCGCATCAACCAATCCGCCTGATAGAGGCGATGTTCGCGGATGAGCGGTGGAGCTTTGAGCGGGAGACGGACCGATGCATCCGGTATCGGACTGAAGGCGGAGTAATAAACTCGGCGCATTTTGAAAGTGCCGTAGAGGTCGCCAGCACGTTGCAGGAACTGCGAATCGTTAGAATTATCCGCACCAACGATCATCTGAGTGCTTTGGCTGGTAGCGAATGCTTCTCGCTTCGGTGAACCTTGGACCGGCGCGTGCTCCTCGATCTTCTCGCGAATGTGGCCCATGGCCTCTCGGGTGCGGTGGAGATTCTTCTCAGGAGCGAGGTTTTTCAGACTTTCCTGCTGCGGCAGCTCGATGTTGATGCTGATGCGATCTGCGTATTTCCCGGCTTGAGCGATAAGTTCGTCCGACGCTTCTGGAATCGTCTTGAGGTGGATGTAGCCGCGGAAATCGTGGACTTCACGCAAAGTTCGGGCGACGAGGACGACTTGCTCCATCGTGAAATCCGCGCTACGCACGATACCAGAACTAAGAAAGAGTCCTTCGATGTAGTTCCTTTTGTAGAAATCCAGCGTGAGGCCGACGACTTCGTCTGCGGTGAAACGAACGCGGCGCACATTGCTCGACCGGCGGTTGATGCAGTAGTGGCAATCGTAAAGACAGACATTCGTAAGGAGAATCTTAAGAAGCGAAATGCAGCGACCGTCCGGTGTGTAGGAGTGGCAGATCCCGACTCCGCCCGTGGAACCTACGCCTTTTCCATTCGAAGAATCCTTCCGAGTCGCCCCCGAACTTGCGCACGACGCATCGTATTTCGCTGCATCGGCGAGTATTTCGAGTTTTTGCTGGGTGTTCATAAAGTCACTGCTTTCGGAGAATTATCGGAGATCATGAAAATCACAAGTTCTTAAATACCTCTCATTTCTCGATAAAACCGAGTGCGCCGCAGCCGAGACGTCTTATGAGTAATGCTTATGACCGATAGCGAACGGGACAGAGTCATCCGGATGGCGTGGGAAGACCGCACAACCTTCGAGGAGATCGAAAAAAAGACAGGACTCAACGAAGCTCTGGTAATCAAGCTGATGAGGAAAGAGATGAAATCATCGAGTTTTCGCATGTGGCGGAAGCGGGTAAGTGGCAGGGTAACCAAACACGGGAAGCGATTTCTTCAAGATGTCATCGTCGCAAAATCACGTGGCGCGGTCTCCGAGGAGGATTGATCGCAAGATGATTCACCGTGCCACCCTTCCCTCTCGTGAAAAACAACGTTTTCCAAGAATTCCTCTCCCGCCGGTTTCGAATCCTACTCACCGGTGACCCCGATGGAATCCCACCGTGGCTGGAAGTCGTCGCTGCAGGAGAAGGTGCAGGCCTCTACCTTCCAACGGATGCCCCATGGGTCGCTCATGCGGACCTAGCAACACTCGTCGGCGGAGTCCGGGCCTTGCTCATGCAGGCCCTTCATCCAGGAAGCTTGGCCGGAGTTCGCGGTCACTCCCGCTACAAGGATGATCCGCTAGGTCGGCTTTCGGGGACGATCCGCTGGCTTACCATCACGACGTATGGTTCGCACGAAGCCATCGCAAACGAAGCAAATCGGGTCAACCGAATGCATGATCGGGTCAAAGGCGAGTATCAAAACGCCCAAGGAAAATCCACGAGTTACCGAGCTGCGGATCCGGATCTTTTACGCTGGGTCCACATCGCATTCATGGATTCATTCCTCCGCAGCCACCAAACATTTTCCAAACGTCCTCTCCCCGGCGGCGCGGATTCATACATCCGACTCTGGTCGAAATCCGTCGAACCCCTCTGTGGCCTAACCGACGTCCCGATGGATGAAGCGGAACTGATCGCCGCCATCTCACACTACCGCGAAGCACTGACCGTCACCGATGAGACCCGCGAGACGATCCAGTGGATTAAGAATCCTCCCCTGCCAGCCACCTCCAAGCCGATGTATGACCTTCTGTTCCAATCTGCCGTGGCTTCCCTAGGCAGCGAATATCAACAAATGATCGGGCTCAAATCTCTACCGCTCACCATTCTCCGCCCGGTGACAACGCGAGTGCTACAACTCATGCGCTTTGCAATCGGTCCAGAGAGTCCCATCGAAGAAGCGGCAATCCGACGAATTTATGGGGAAAACACGTTGCTACGGACGAGCTCCAATTTTTCTTAAATCTCACAAACTCCGCAAAACTTCTGTAGCCGGTGCCTCTTTCGCACTCCATCCGTGCGCTTCGGCCCGACTCTTTCTCGGGCATTTGCAAACGCTTCATTTAACAACTCCCTGACGCAGAGACTTTGCCCTTCAAGCTTGCGCCACAAATATACCAACCATCACGCTGAGCAATTCTGCCAACATTGAAAATGCGGATCCATGATTCCTTCTGAACTCAGAAAACCAGTTAAAAACATCATCAGCTGACGACCTTTTTCACGAAACACGCCTTCAGGCCAATGGTGATACCGTCCATCTTGCAAGTGATTTCGTGATCACCGTCCACCAAGCGAATCGGTTTCGACTTCGTCCCGACCTTAAGAACCTGCGAGGATCCCTTCAATTTCAAGTCTTTGACCATCGCCACGACATCGCCATCCGCGAGCACGTTGCCGTAGGCATCCTTAACAATCCGGTCCGCAGCCAATTCCTCAGACCGTCGCCCTTCGGTCTTCCAGTCATGCCCGCAGGTGACGCACTCGGAGTGGTCGGAGTGGATCAAAACATCGGGCATTTCGCACATCGGGCAGGCAGTTTCGCTCATGGGTGGTCACCAAAGCCCACCGATTGCCCGGACTCAAGCACATACTCCGCAGGGGATATTCCAAACCCGTGGAAGGGTATTACTCCGGCTGAGGTTTCCGGCGGCAGAGGACTTTTGCAATTTGGATTTGGAGGGTTTGGGAATTTTGGTTAACGTTAGATGTGCTCCTACGGAAGCGATTGAAAGGAAAATGAAAAGAGATTGAAAAGCTTATGGCCCGTTAGGAGACACGACTTGTTACGTGAGTCCCCGGGCTCATTCAACAACCGATAGGTTTGAGGCTGTCGCTCAAACCTATCTTTTGGGTTCTGCCTCTTTGTTTTCTGGATGACGCTCGATGTCGTTCACAAAAACCTGACCTAGCAGACGAAGATCCACTGTGTCCCCCTTCGCAATGCTGCCAAAGTCCTGATCGTTCACCCGAAACTTTCCGGCCTCATAGAGCACGCGTATCTTCTTCCCCTTGAAATGAAATTCATTGTCCGAAGAACCACCTCCGCCTGAATCGGGCGGCATTTTGAAAGTAACGCCTGCGGCAGATCTAGTCCGACCGGGAAAGTTTCGTTGCGAGATGTGACGCATAAGAACCTCTTGCGTCTCGAGGTCGAACTTGTGCGTCTCATCCAGAACAGCGCTGATCATCCCATCCAATTGTTCCATTGGTTTTTTCGATGCTTCGCGGAGTTCTCCTAATACCTCCTTTTCAGTCGGATCGACTCCGGTGGACCTCTCCTTGTCCTGCAAACGTTGATCGACACCATCGGAAATTTGGCTTCTCTCGGCCTTCTCAATTACTTTCGGACGTGCGTGATAATACTCAACCAGCTTCGGAAGAACGTTACCCACTCGCTCCCGATCTTGTTCAGACGCGTCTGGATTGTGGAGCAGGCTATCCATTCGGACGATTGAGATCCACATGCCATTTTCCAAATACGTTCTCAGCTCATCAGTTCTGCCCGAATCGAAGAGCTTCACGAAAAGATTGCTATCCGCAGCCCGAAACAAAGCAGTCCGCTCCCTCTCAAGCTTTGCGCCTCTTTCGAATCTATCTTTGTCGCTCTGCCGTATGCCGAGCCAGAAACTGAGTGAGCACATGAAGGCGACTCCCAAAAGGAGCGCGATACGTTTGAGGATTCGGTTCATCAGATTCTTTTTATTGTAACGTTAGATGTGCGCCCACCGGCGCGGTTGAAGGGATATTGAAGTGAAATTGAAAAGCTTATGGCCAGTTGGTGCGTCACGACTTCTACCCTTTGTTTTCATTGGTCACGTAAATCTTAGGATCGTGTAGCTAATCACCTCTCCGAAGGGGTCTCCGCAAACAATTCGATGCGTTTGCACTTCTGGCAGACCAAAGCACACGCTGAACTATTAAGCCAATCCATGTTCATGAAAGTCATGCCACTTGTGTTCATGAGCATCTCTCTTCTATCAAACTCATCATGCCCGCAGACTGGGCAAATCAGAGGAATATCGCCCACACGATATCGAGTCGTTGGT
>JANPAU010000248.1:0-4721 GCA_031430055.1 Akkermansiaceae bacterium
TGGTATCACTTTGCCATCATGTTTGAGGCGCTCTTCATTCTCACGACGCTCGATGCAGGAACCCGCGTCGGACGATTCATTCTCCAAGATTTACTCGGAAATATTTCTCCCAGACTCGGCAATACCAACTCGTGGCTGGGCAACGTCGTAGCCACCGGACTGCTCGTTTCCGCTTGGGGCTACTTTCTCTATCAAGGAGCGATCGATCCCGCTGGTATCGCCAAAAGCCTGTGGCCCATCTTCGGTATTTCCAACCAGCTTCTCGCCGTCATCGCCTTATGCCTCGGCACGGTCATTCTAATCAAAATGGGCAAGGCCCGCTATTGCATGGTCACCGTCATCCCGATGCTCTTTCTCACCGCCGTCACTTTCACTGCGGGCTATATGAAAATTTTCTCAGCTAAGGCTGCCGGGTTCTTTCCTGAAATTCAAAAACAGGAAGCCCTCATCGCAGGCGGACTAACGGGTAAAGCTCTTGCTGCTGCCAAGACTTCGCTATTCAACGCCCAAGTTGATACCATGATCACCGTAGCCTTCCTTTTCTTCGTCACCATCATCGTCATTGGTACTGCGCGCGAAAGCTGGCTACTACTCAGCAAGCGAAAGCCCGCGATTCTCCGTGAGAGCCCATATGTTCATCATCCCGAAGACGCGTCAGTGCTTCCCACCAGCCTGAGTTGAGCAAGCCGTGCGAGCTAATCTTGAAACTCGTGGACGAGCACAGCCTCGACAAGAACGAAGTCGATCACCTCGCCCGCCAACACTTCGGAAAAAGCGTGCGCTTCCTGTTGGAGCGGAAAAGAGTGGATTTGGGAAATTACTAAAAACCTATCGGGACGATTGTCGAATTTCAAGTTGAATGATGACTATTGATCTGATTTTTTGTAGTGATATCTGCTAGGTTATGTTAACCGCCGGTACCGGGTTCGGCTTCACCAGATATACGCACTTGCCACCCAGAAAAACCTTGTCAAATCAAGGAATTCCAGTCAATCCTCTCGAACAAGGTGAGTTTGGATATCACATCCCGACACGCCATGAATGAAACTGTTCGCCAAGAAAAATCCGAATCAGCACACAAATCTAATGAACTGCTATTACTCGCCCAATCAACCCGCTATAGGACTTTGTAAGTCGTGCCTTAGAGGCCTATCCTCAGAATATGCAACCGATGTTGGGGATGGATTGGCTTGCAAAGGAATTTGTGAGACAAGGGCACGTAAGATCAATCTTATGGTTGATTCCAACTCAAAGGTAATGGCTGTAGCCAATACACAAGTTAAGAAGAACGCTTCTTTTTCCATAGTTGCAGGCGTTTTATTTGGGGCGATGGGTTTTTTTATGGGGTTGCCTTCTGGGCAGCCAATAGCAATCCTTTTTTGCGGCCTTGGACTGCTATTTATATTCAGAGGCATTTCCGGATATACTCGATCTTCTAAGTATCCATCATCCGAAGCAGAAGGCGAACAAAGCGCGGATGGCAACCCCCACTAGCTCTTCTGTTCTCCATGTTTCCACGTAACTACAACCTCAACCCCGCGTTCAACGCTGGCTCCCGCTAGTGGGGTTGCCATCGCTCAGACGTTGCGAAGAAATGAAGAGTTATAGATTCACGTCTGTTCTGATTGTGGCGTTTCGGAAGATTCTGAGGCAGGCGTTGAACTCTACTCGTGTTGGTGGATTCCGAGCTTGTCGTAGTTTGCGGCGTTTCCGATTGGCGAGTGCAAGCTCCAGCGTGAGTCGTGTGAGAGATTCCGACTTGATCTTTGGTTCGAGCAGTTTGTGTGCGCCCGTTCACTCCCGTTCCGATAGGTATCGCTCATTCGTCCGTCCTGCATCATGCCTTCCAGATCAGATGACGCGAACAAGTGTCGCACCAACCGGCCACAAGCTTTTCATTTCATTTCAACATCTCTTCAACCGCGCCGGTGGGCGCACATCTAACGTTGGGCAAAAAAAGAATTGTAACCGACCGCACTTAATGCAAGCATCCCTATTATGAAAATCCCACAGCCCTTCCAGTATCAAGGCAGCAAGAGAGCCTTAGCCGCTACCATATTGCAGTATTTACCCACAAGGGTTCAGCGAGTAGTTGAGCCTTTTGCCGGATCATCCGCTTTTTCAATCGCTTGCGCGGCTCGTGGCGGCTCAAAGGAATTCTGGTTGAACGACTACAATAAGCCTCTCTCAGAACTCCTTGGCTTGATCATCAATCAGCCGGAGAACATTTCCGATTTTTACAAGGCTACATGGCGAGGAGAAGATGAGGATGCCTTGGAGCATTATTATAGGGTAAGAGAAGACTTTAATCGGACAAACGATGCGCGTCTTTTGCTCTACCTTCTCGCGAGGTGTGTGAAGGGATCAGTTCGATATAATTCGGAGGGATTATTTAATCAGAGTCCCGACAAGAGACGCCTTGGCACACGACCCAATACGATGAGGGAGAACATTCTGGCAGTTTCTATGTTGATGCGAGGTAAGACTATCGTCACAGCGCAGGATTATCGAGATGTGCTGGCGAACTGTCGTGATACGGACGTAGTTTATATGGATCCACCATATCAGGGAGTCTGCGGGGAGCGGGACTCTCGTTACCTCAGCGGCATTGTATTTGATGATTTCGTAGTGGCACTCGATCAGCTTAATCAGAGGGGAGTTCACTTTATCATCAGCTACGACGGCAGACTTGGTGATCAGACTTACGGTAAGCCGTTGCCAGATTACCTGAATCTTACCCTTGTTGAGATTGAGGCGGGCAGATCATCCCAGGCAACACTCCTTGGACGAGAGGATGTGACTTTTGAATCTCTCTACCTATCAGAAGCACTTTCAGAGGAAGTGGCCGCGCTACCGCGTACCCACCACCGGAATTCCAGCACTCAGATGACGCTACTCGAATCACCTTCACGTTATGGTAAAATATCCACCTGAGTTTCTTGAGCTATGCAAATCGATAACTGACAAGCGACCCAAGACTGTCATTGATCACATCCTGAAGCATGGTCACATCACGACAGACGAGTTGAAGGTGCAGTATGGTTACAATCACCCGCCACGTGCTGCCCGAGATGTTCGTGAGAAGGGTATTCCATTGGAGACGTTTCGCGTCGATGGGCCTGATGGACGGAAGATCGCCGCATACCGCTTTGCCGACCCTGCCAATGTAAAGTTTCGGCGGTTTGACGGTCGGACAGGACTATCGAAAGAGATCAAGGACAAGTTGATTGAGAAGTATGGGTGCAGGTGCTTCATTTATCTGGAGGAAGTCGATCAACGAGATTTGCAGATTGATCATCGTGTTCCCTACGAAGTAGCAGGCGATGCGCCGGAACTGAATCCCGATGATTTCATGCTGCTATGCGGGTCTGCCAATCGAGCAAAGTCGTGGTCGTGTGAGCACTGCACCAACTGGCAGAACGAGAAGAAGAAGGAGGTTTGCCTTTCTTGTTACTGGGCATTTCCAGAGAATTACAGTCATGTGGCCATGCGGCAAGTCAGGCGTCTCGATTTGATGTGGCAAGGCGATGATATTCAGAAGTATGAGGTCTTGAAGAATGACGCGAAGAAGGCGGGTATGACGATTCCAGATTTTGTGAAAGATGTTCTTGCCAAAACCATCAAAAAATAAGCCCAACAAGTCGAGACACAGCAACCCCTATCAGCCGCCCTGTTTACATGATCTTCCGTAGCTTCAACCTCAACCCCGTGATCGACGCTCGCTCCCGCTGATAGGGTTGCGTGCTCTTTAACGTTAAAAAAATGGAGATAACTAAACCATCTCGGGTGGCCAGAGTTACATTGTTTTTTCTCCTGGCCTTAGTTCCTGGATTTGCCGGCCTAGCAGTGGCGATATTTAATAGACCCATCTTCGATCCCGCTCCCAAAGGTGAAGGCTCACTTCAAGAAGCCGATGCGATCACTCAGCAGTTTCGCAATTATTACCGCACCAAAGATGCGAGCCTTCTCCCGCAAGGCTACGTCAGAATGGAGGGGATCGGCGAGGACGATCTCGATGGCACTTGGGTTGTCTATTATGCTACTGCCAGCCATGGGTGGGTCCGTGGTGGCACCCTCATGCTGCTGGATAGCTCCGGAAGGATCGACACCTGTTTCGGCCATCACTGTTCCAGCGGTGACGGCGGGAGTCTGGTCGTGTCGGGACTCAATGGCTCTTTTTATGAGGGAGGAATCGAGGGCGTCCGAGCCGTCATCGCCAAGGCATTCAAACTACAGAAAACCGAACACGTCGTGGGTGGCAACGGCGGATAAGCTCATTCGTTGTGCGCCGAGCTAAGCAAGGCGCTTCTTATCAGGTGAAAGACCTGTTGTTTCAAAACCTAGCCAGTAGAAACTACCGAGTGTTGCAGTTGTGTTAGCTAACCCAATAAACCGTCGCAGAAGAAACCGCGTGAACAACAAGAAGCCTGAGGTTGTCTTGAAGGCCGAAGGATGGGGAAACAACACGATTGAAGCGTACACAGACTGCTTCGGGCGCGATAGCGCCTCCTGAATATGCGAAGCCACCCCGCAGGTCCCGCTAGGGACAAAATCACATAGGCCACAGGGCGTCTCGCAAACGCTTGGTTCACAAGTGGCTCAACCGCCGCAGCCAGCGGCGCAGCTACAACTGGACCACGTTTGATGAAGCCTGGGAACGGTGGAAAATCCCGTCGCCCCAAATCTTCGAGAAACCATGGCCGCAGGCTCGACAAAACCAT
>JANPAU010000249.1:0-13507 GCA_031430055.1 Akkermansiaceae bacterium
TGGCAGCCTTTATGGGATCTATGCCAACCTCTTGAATCGCGTGCTGGGAGCCAAGCTGACTCATGGCATCCGCGGTGTCTTCTGGCATCAAGGCGAGAGTAACAGCGGCGCAGATGCACCCACCGGCGACTTTGATTACAAATCCTATCAACAGTATTTCGTGGATATGTCAGCCGCTTGGAAACAGGACTATCCGAATTTGGGACGCTACATCGTCTTCCAAGTGATGCCGAAACCTTGTTCGCTCGGACCCAAGAACGACGAACTGCGGGATGTGCAACGCACCTTGCCACGGCTGTTTTCCAACATGGATATCCTCAACACGCTGGCAGTTCCCGGCTACCTCGGCTGCCACTTCACGATCGCCGGTTATCAAAACATGGCCGCTCGGACGCTGCCTGTGGCGAACCATCGATATTACGGCATCGTGCCGCCTGCGCCCGTTACCGCGCCGATCTTGCAGCGCGCTTACTTCACCAGTGCAGCTCGCACATCGATCGCCTTGGTGTTCGACCAAGCCATGAGCTGGAGCAGTTTCTCGACGGTTAATTACTACGTGGACGATGTTGGCGGCAAAGTGACTTCCGGCAGTGCTTTAGGAAATGTTGTCACGCTTCAGTTGAACAGCGCGGCCGCCCCCACCGCCACCCTTGACTATCTGAAGGACAGCATCTGGAGCTTCGGTGAATCCACTTCGAGTTTGCTCTACGGAGCGAATACTATACCGGCACTAACCTTTGCCGATGTGGTCATCGAGCCAGCGAGCCAATCTCAAACTATTACCTTCAGTGCTCTGCCGCCCAAGACTTACTTGGATGCGCCCTTTGCACTGGCGGCCACCGCCAGCTCGGGATTGACGGTGAGTTATACAAGTTTGGATCCACTCGTCGCCAGTATTTCGGGAAATACCGTGACAATCTTGAAAGCGGGCAGCACCACGATCACCGCCAGCCAAGCGGGCAACGGCACTTACAGCGCCGCCACTCCGGTGGACCAATTGCTGACGGTGAACCCGGCCTCTTACTCAAGCTGGGCAAGTAATTCCGCGCAGGGACTCACGCCCGGCGTGAACGATGGTCCGCTCGATGATCCTGACCGCGATGGTATTTACAACCTCATGGAATTCACCCTCGGCGGTGCGCCGATAGTTTCCTCGCAGGCGATCCTGCCGAAACTGTCGAAGTCTGGCGTGGACTGGGTGTTTGAATACGATCGCAGCGACTACTCATTGACACCTGCCACCACCCAAGTGGTGGAATATGGCAGCAATCTCACGGGCTGGACGCCAGTGACGATTCCGACGACCACGGCTGGCATCGTGACGATCACCCCCGGCAGTCCGTCGGATCATGTGAAAGTCACGCTCCCGGCGAGCGGAAACCAAGTGTTTGCCCGTCTGAAAGTCAGCCAACCCTAGTGTGCCGTAACAAAGTAAGCACCATCCATTTTTGGATAGCCTTTGCTCGTCGCCTCGCAGTTGAGGCACGAGTATAGGAATACGACCCGTAGAGTTTGTAGAATTTTCATTTTTTTGTCCAAGTGTCAGCTCTTCTAAAGCATAAAACGTCATAGAGTTAGGCCTCGTAAATTCACATTAATATGTTAACGCGAGGCCTGACCCGAATGGCGCTAACTTAAGGACAAACGATGCAATTTCAACGAGTTGTCCAGCGACAATTAAAAATCCTCTCAACGACAATTAAAATTACCCACGCCTCGCGGATCGAATTGGGGTCTTGAAACGGTCTCCCCTCGCCTCTCCTAGGGGACGGGAGAGGAGAAGTCCCCTTGGGGATTTAGGGGGGCAATCGGCGCCCTAGCTGCCTCAGTTCGGCGGGGTTTGGGGCGGCAGCCCCATGATTCGTGCCGGGTTATTCAGCTTCCGGTTTTGGCACTTTCTCGCCGTTCTTGTCGCCAGCCTTTTTCACCCGTTGGCTCGCCCCGTCGAACTCCAGGATGATCGAGTGATGCACCAGTCGGTCGATGGCAGCCATCGTGGTCATCGGATCTTTAAAGATCTGATCCCATTGGCTGAAGACCAAGTTGGAACTGATCAGCAAACTCCGCCGCGCGTAGCGTTCGGCGAGCAGCGCGAAGAGTACTTCCAGCTCCTCCCGGCTTTGTTGCACGTAGCCGATGTCGTCCAAAATGAGCACGTCGAAGCGGTCGAACTTCTTGAGTTCCTGCTCCAGCCGCAGGTCGCGTTTCGCTGCTAACAACTGCCCCACCAGCTTAAACGCCGGACGAAACAATACCCGCTTGGAATGCCTCAGGATCAGCTCCCGTCCCAGCGCCGCGAGGAAATGCGTCTTGCCGCGCCCCATTAGCAGAACGTGCCGCACTTCGGGCGAGCGCTCCGCGCAGTGGGTCGAATCCTTACAGGCATTGGAATAAATTCCGCGCTCGAGTTTTCGATCACTTCGCTTGCGCGGCGGACTCTAGCAAATCTGCCGCGGGTAGGATCACATTCGAGGGCACCGGGCCTTGGCCTTCGGTGTCTCCCTTCGGACTGAAGCGGTTGATGCCGATGCCGAGAAACTTGCCCTCCTTGTTGAAAACAGGCATCCCGAGCGCTTGAGTGCCCATTTTCGCAAAGATCCGCGGCTTGGTGATGAGGGAAATGATTTCATTGGTCATGACCACCGGTTGGCGGTTGAGATCCTTGCCGAGGCGACCTAGCACGATGACATCGTCAAGCAGCGCCATCGGCGCGGAGTTGGCAGTATCCACCGCAGTGAGTTTGACATCTCCGGGTTTCTCCGGGCGGATGAAGGCGAGGTCCAAGTCGGTATCCTTGAAGGCAACCTTTGCGGCGGTTTCCGTGCCGTCGGGCATCAGGATCTTCACCTCCTTGGTGGTGCCCTTGGCGGAGAGTTTTACGGGGCCCTGCGGTCCGTTGACCATCCGACCGTCGATGGTGGATGCTACATCGAGTGTGGAAAGCGATACGACGATTAAACCATCCTTGCCGATCACCGTGCCAAGCATTTCAACTTTACGCTCTTCCTTCTTCGCCGGATTGTCGCCAGCAGTCATTTCCACTTCCACCACCGCGCTGAGAAACAGAACGGAGTCTTGATAGGCAGAGTGAAGCGCGAGCGCCTTGTCCTTGAGTGATCCATCAGCCGCATGGGCGAGAGGAGCTGCGAGAAGGGCGGTGAACAGTAGAATTCGGGATTTCATAGGTGGAATGGGTGTTGAGGAAAATTTACCAAGTGGGTTCGAGCTCGATGTAGCGGGTGGTGATCCCCCGGCGCACAAACAGAACGATCGGACTCCGCAGGTTTTTCTCGAGATCGGCAAGGATAGGTTTCAAGGCATCCATGGAATCCACCGTTTTGCCGTCGAGAGAAATCAAAATATCGCCAGCGGCTAGACCGCCCAGCGCAGCCCAGCCTGCGGGGGTCACCGCCGTGATGAGGACGCCTTTGAAATCGTCTGGTAGCTTCTCGCTCACTCGGTCGGACTGCCCGAGATCGCGGGAGTTGAACTCCAAGGTTTCACAGTCGACCGATGCGAGTTCGGAAGTCCCTTCCGGCCGGGCATCCAGAGCCACCTTGATTACCAAGTCCTCGCTGCCACGGCGGACGCTCAGGGATACCTCCGAGCCAATTCGATACTGCCGGATCAAGGCGGCAAAGACGTCGGACTCCTCGGGGCGCGAAGTCGGAATCACATTACCATCCAGCTTCAAGAGTAAATCACCCGTTTTCAAACCCGCCTTCTCGGCGCTGGTTGCAGGGTTCACTTGAGTGATCCGCACCCCTTTCGCACCGGGGATGCCAAGAGCTTCCGCTAGATCACTAGAAATCACTTGGGTGTCGATGGCGATCCACGCCTTCTTCACCAAGCCAGGCCGATCAGGGTCCGGCTCAGGCCCGATTTTCACCACCGTTAGAAGACTTTGACCATTGCGTTCATAAGAGACCAATGTCGGAGTTGGATCGGTTTTCCCTTCGGTGATTTCGTTGCTCACGCGGAGGAGACTTTCCAGGTCTGGCGTCGGTTTACCTGCCACCGCTAGGATCAGATCGCCGGGGGAAATCGAGGGTTTCGAGGTGGCCGCCGCACCACCGGGGCGGAGACTCTGAACTAACACCGCCTTGTTATCCGCGCGGAGCAGCCCCTTGGCATTTAACTCGGTCAGACTGCGGGCGGTGATGCCCCACGAGAGAAGTTCTTTTTCACGGGGTTCCGCCGGTTCCCGCTTGGCAGTGGTGACTTTCCAAGTCATCGGCTTCCCGTCGCGTTTTCCTTCAAGCGCGATTTCCGCACCCACCGCAGTTTCTAGCAAAATTCTATTAAACACCGGAACATCCTCCGGCGCACGCGAGGCGGCGATCTCCGTGCCATTCAGACGACTCACGATGTCGCCGGCCCTCAATCCAGCAATTTCTGCGGGCGAACCACCGATCACGCCACCTGCCAAAATCCCCGCCTGCGCATCCGTCGACTTGAGCAAGGGCTGCACCATCAGGCCGATCCAACTGCGCTCCACCTGCCCACGAGCAATCAATTCGTCTGATACCTTACGCGCCAGATTCGAGGGAATCGCCCCACCGAGACTGCCGATGCCAACTTCATTCACCCCGATGATCTCGCCTTTTAAATTCACCAATGGGCCACCCGAGTTGCCTGGAAAAATCACTGCATCATGGCCGATCCAGCGCACCAACTCGCCCACTGCCTCGCCGTCCAGACGCATTGCCCCACCCGGTGCGATCATCTCGATGTTTGCGACGATTCCTTGGGTGACCGACTGCGAAAGGCCAGCCGGACTGCCCATTGCCAGCACCGTGTCACCCACTTCTAGCAGGGAGCTGTCGCCAAATTTCGCCACCGGCAGCGAGACTGTCGGATCGCGGAGATCTTTTTTGTCGATCTTGAGCACCGCGAGATCTGCCAAAGGGTCCGTGCCGACCAGTGTGGCTCGCAGCTCTTGACGATCTGCCAGACGCACCGTGATCCGCGTAGCCCGTCCGGCGACGTGATGGTTGGTCAAAATATAACCCTCTGGAGAAATGATCGTGCCGGATCCACTCGCCCGGCCCTTTTGCATCCGCCCCGCCCCACCCTCTTCCGCCACCACGTGGATTCGGACGAGTGCCGGATAGACTGCCTGCACTGCGGCGTCGATTTGAGGGTCAGCCTCGGCAAATGCCTGAGATTGGAAAAAGGGAAGTGCAACAGCAGCGACAAGGGCGGACTTGGGAAATGACAGCATGGCGAGAGATCGATAACGGCAGACATCCAAAGAACGAATCCCGGAAAACGAATTGTCTGACTTTCTCACTCCCGCCGACTCTACCCGCCAATGTTACTTTCCTTTGTAAATCACACCGTCCTTCATGATGACGGTGAAATTCCTATCAGGATCAGCCACGAGGTCGATGTTGGTGAGAGGATCGCCATCGACTAGCAGGAGATCCGCGTAAGCGCCTTGCTCGACGACACCGAGCTTGTTGGGGTAGGGATTGCGCGGGCCGCAAAGCGCGAGGAGTTCGGCATTCTGGGAAGTGGCCATTTTTAGGATTTCCGCATTGGAATACCACTTGGTGAGGCGGGTGAGTTGCTTGCCCTGGGTGCCGGCATTGGCCGGGCTGAAGAGCATGTCAGTGCCGAAGGCGGTCTTGATCTTGTATTTCTTTGCGAGCTGATAGGCAGCATCGGTCCCAGCGAACATCTGGAGTTGTTTGATGCGGTTCGGTGAGCCCTCGGGGAATGTCGAGGGCACATCGGGATCCTCCATAAAAGGCTGTAGGCTCCACCAGACGCCCTTATCCGCAATGAACTTGGCGGTGTCCTCGTCGATGAGTTGGCCGTGTTCCAAGCATTTCACCCCAGCTTCGACCGCAGTGCGGATGGCCTTGGGGGTGTAGGCATGGACGGTGACGTAGGTGCCCCAGTTTTCCGCAGCGCTGACGGCGGCGGCGAACTCGGCGGACGTGTATTGAGCGACATCCAGCGGATCATAGCTGGAGGAAACACCGCCGCCAGCCATGAGCTTGATCTGGGTGGCACCGTTACGGAGTTGTTCGCGGACACGCTTGAGAACCTCGTCTGGACCGTCGGCGATCATCGTCATGCCGGTTTTTTCCATATAGGTGAGCGGGGCGTTGCTATCCTCGGGCACTTCGTTAGGCATGCGGAAATCGCCGTGACCGCCGGTCTGGGAAATGGTGGCACCGGACGGATAAATGCGCGGGCCATGGTGGAGGCCTTGGTCAATGGCGGTCTTGAGGCTCATGGCCGCGCCGCCGAGATCACGGACGGAGGTGAAGCCGCGCAACAGTTGTTTCTCGGCAGCCCGCGCAGCGACGAGCGTAACGTAGCCGATGTCCGAGGTGAGCCCCGTCATGAGCGGGATGCTCTCCATCATGGTGTGGACGTGGGCATCGATCAGGCCGGGCATGAGTGTCTTGCCGCCGCCATCGATGATGATGGTGTCCGCGCGGCGATCGGTGGGGATGGGATCGATGGAAATCTTTTCAATAAGATTGCCCCGGACGAGCACGTTCGATGGAGCGGTGAGCTTGTCAGATTTCCCGTCGAAGATACGGACATTTTGGAACAAGGTAAAGCGCGGCAAGCTCTTGGTGGGACCAGTTTCTTGACCGGTGAGGGAAACGACGGCAGCGAGACCAAGGGCCGCACAACAAGTTAGAATGGGAGTCTTTGTTTTCATGGGGTGAAAAAGATCCAAGTGATAATGCCCATAAAGATGAGGTGGTTACTGATTTACGAATTTCTCAATCAGCTATTGAGTATTACTAAAGGAGTCAAAGAGAAACGGATAAAAGCATTCCTGAATCAGGCTGGACGAGCGCGTACCAAATGGCAATCTGCCGGGATGAAACGCAGACTTTGGATCTCTGGTGGGGTGGCCTTGTTGGTCGCTGGATGTGGACAGTCGATGGGCGTGAGTGGAGGCCGGTCCAACGATTTGGCATCCACCCGAATTCGGACAACTTCTTCGGGTGCGGTCCGTGCGGCGGTGTTGAGCGTGTTTAAAGAGGAGGGATTCGCCGTGGTGTCTGAATCCAGGCAGTCGATCACCTTCTCTATCAAGGGTGGGCGCCGCGCGGACATCATGTGGAGCACGATTAACAACCCGAATCCAGTGATGATTCAACCGACGGTGACGTGGCGGAATATCGGTCCCGGTGCAATACTCGTGGAATGCAGGGTCGAGGTGACTCAGCGAATGACGGCATTCGGAGAAACTTCCCGCAGACCGATGTTAGCGGGTAAGACGGCGTATAACAACATGCTACGAAGAGTAAGACAACGTGTCGAAAAAAGCCAATAAAGCGGAACCTACTTTCGCGGAGCGGGAACGCTCACGACAATGGCGAGCAATACGTCGTCGATGTCCTGACCGCTGATCGCAATCTCCGGAGTGAGTTGCACCCGGTGACGCAGCACAGGTAGAGCCGCTCGCTTGATATCGTCCGGAGTGACGTATCCCCTGCCGTCGAGCGCCGCGAAGGCTTTGCCGATTTTCACCAAGCTGATAGCCCCACGGGTGCCAGCGCCGAGAGAAATCGCGCGGGACTCCCGGGTGGCGGCAGCCAAGGCCACTGCGTAGGCGATGACTTCCGGAACGACTTGCACGGCGGCGGTCGCCTGCTGGGCGGCCACGATTTCATGAGGACCGCAGATGACAGAGACTGGACTGCGATTATCTCCAGGCGTCTCGGCGGAGGCACGGGTGACGATTTCACACTCAGCGTCCCGGACCGGATAGTCGATGAGAACCTTCATGATGAAGCGGTCGAGCTGGGCTTCCGGCAAGGGATAGGTCCCCTCGTGTTCGACCGGATTCTGGGTGGCCAGAGTCATGAAGGGCGGGGTGAGCTTCAGGGTCTCGCCGTCGATGGTGACTTGAAGCTCCTGCATGACCTCGAGCAAGGCGGACTGTGTCTTGGCGGGGGCACGGTTGATCTCATCCGCGAGCAGGAGATTGGTGAAAACCGGCCCTTGCCTGAGTTGGAATGTCTGGGATTTCATGTCAAACAAGCGGAACCCAGTCACATCGGAGGGCATCAAGTCTGGCGTGAATTGGATCCGCGCGGAGGCACCGCCGAAGGTCTTGGCGAGCGTGGTCACGAGGTGGGTTTTCCCCAAACCCGGCTTCCCTTCTAGCAGCACATGCCCACCCGCAAGAAGGGCAGCGAGGACTTGCTCGATGACGATTTCCTGGCCGAGAATGACGCGGCCGATTTGCTCGCGCATTCGGTGAATCAACTCTGCCAAGCTGCCGACTGGTGGGGCTTGTGGAACGATGGGTGGAGCGTAGGGATCTTGATTCATAAATGAGCAGGTCAGTGGAGAACTTGAAGGAGTTTCTGAAGGTCCGCAGCGGTGCGGGTAAGGGTGAATGTATCGGCAGGGGCCGCTTCGGCAAGTGCCCGGAATACCCGGTCACGCGGCAACTCGGCGCGGTCTGCTAGAAACTGAAAAAAATCATCATCGCGCATGCCAGCTCTCACGCTGATGCGCTGGCCACGCTCGACGATTTGCGAGCGCAGCGGTGCCAAGAGACTTGCCGCACGGTCAAGCCTCCATTGGAAATCCCCAAGCGCCTCCAGATGGTGCTCGTAGCCCCGGAGAGTCGAAACCTCATCGGCCGCTTCCAAGGGACCGAAGCGAGTCAAGTTCTTCCAAAGCCAAAGTCCGATCAAGCCTCCAAGCGCCACTAACACCGGCCACAAATATTTCCCGAGTAGGTCGAACAGTGACAAGCCTGAGCCACGCAGAAATGCGATAGTGCCCTCGTATTCCGTCGATCTTACCAAGGCGTCCAGCAAATCCGCGTGCTGCTTGTCCGCAATCCAGCGGTTTCTGAAAATACGAGCATCGGTCAGCACCGTGATCCGCCCTCCTAAGCTCTCGACAGATGCGAATACGCCGGCCTCTCCGTCCTCGGCTATCACTCGCCATGACGACTTCGCATCCACTTCATACGTCTTCCCATCAAACTCGATCGATGAGGCTTTAACTGGAACGTTAGAATTCTGACTTGACTCCAAATCAATCCCGGCCCGCTCCAGCATATCGAACAATACCGGTTCAAAGACAGGCTTTTCCGAGTTCTGCGACCAGTCATTCGTCTCCGATTCGGTATGTTCCACCAGCAAGACGAGATGTCCGCCGTCTTCCACCCAGTCCTCCATGTCTCGAATGAAACTCCGATTGCTCAGCACCGATGCAGGGACGAACCAAACGACATCTTCGGAATCTGGAGAGATCCATGATGCGAGAGAACGCACCTGATTGCCACTTCTCTCAGTGAAGCGCTCAGCGGCGAGCCACGGGTTGATCCGAGCCTTTCCTTTATAGCCGATTTCGCGCTTCACTTCGGTGTAGTTGCATGCAGTTAGGGAAACCGCCGCTATCATGAGAACCCAGAACTTCATAACAGTCTCCTTTCACCAAAAGGCCACTGCCCGCAGAGTGCCTGCACTTCGATATCCGCCGGACTGATTCCGGCGTATGCCATCTTCACCCACACTCCGGTGATGCCTTTGAAATAATCGGGATGCACCGCGGCTCCCGCTTGGATGACCCGCCGCAGGCAGTCGCCCTCGGTATCCGACTCCTGGATTTCCACCCTGCCCAGCTCCATGACCCGAGAAATCGACCCGCGGTAGAGCAGGCCCAGTGCTTCTTGGTGACGCCCGCCCTGCCAGAGCGCCCACGCCGCTGCCGGAACATCCTGCGGCAGCGTGTCCGGGGAAACGTTCATGCCCATGACCACACGCGCTGAGGGAGCACGCTGATCCGCCGACCTCACGAGGCGTAAGGATTTAAAAGCGTAACGGTTCCTCCAAAGCACCCATACGAGCAATGCCACTAACAAAACAACCACCGAGACGGCAAATATCTGGGTCAAGGCTTGAATCAAATCGAGAGGCAACGACGAAGTGGACGGCGGAGATGACTTTGGGATCCGATCTGTCACCGAGTGAACCTTGAAGGCTTCATCAGCCTTCACCTCTTGGATCCGCGTGGCGGGTGTAATTTCTACATTTCCATCCGCCGACGAGTTCATCACCAAGAAGGAAATCATCACCAAAGCCACTTTCGCCAGTCGCTGGGCTAGCTGCTTGAAGGCCAACTCCACATCCCAGCCCTCGATCCAGGTTCTGTTGTTGATATAGACCCCGAATCCGGCTCCGACCACAAAGACATCCGTCAGGGAGATGCCCAGCATCACACAAGCCACCACGGTGCGCGAGAGAAGCAGCGGAATCTCCATCGGAGATTCCCAATCCCACGACCCAATCGCTTGTTGCCAAGCACCGTCCTGCCCATTCGGCACCAGCATCATGACCAAAAAAAGAATCCCAAGTCCTAACCAAGCCGAGGCGATGTCTGAAAGAAAATAGAGCCACATCACCACCCCTTCTCCCCGCCTAACCACTTGTGCACAGCGCTGCTTGTAAGACGCCCCTCGCAAGCCTTCCAAATCTTCCACGGCAAGCGTCACAGGCAACCACGGTGAGAATCGCGCCCAGACGAATCGGTAAAAAAACCGCCGCGTCCATGCCCGAGGAATTTCCCGCCAAATCAAGCGCCACGATGGCACCTCGCCAAACAAGCGACGGCTCAGCCCAAACAGAACCATCCTTGAGCCAGCAGGCTTGAGCCACCAAAACAAGGTCAGCAAAATCAGCGGATGGTCCCACAAAACTACTGCTCCAATCGCAGCGGGAATCCCCAAAGCCAGCCACCACACCGTGATACTGCGCCAGAAATCCCGCCGCACCATGGCGAAGCCCAGATCCACCGCCTCCCAGTCGCTCCGAGGGCGGATCTCCGCCGTGACGGTATCAAGTTGCATCGGCAGCCCTCCTTCCCACCAGTGAAAGATAAGCAATGAGCAAAACCCAACCGATGATCCCCACCATGTATTTCCACTCCGAGGGAATGTCTTGCGCCGACCAGAATCCTTCCACCACTGCCGCAATCACGGTCAACAATGCGGCCCCATAAATCAAAGGCAGCGCCGCTTTCGAAGCCTCTACCAGAGCCCGCACCCGAGGCAGGCGACCGGGTCGTAAAATCGCCAGCCCAAGCCGCATTCCCGCCACTCCAGCAATGATCATTCCTAGCAATTCATACGACGAATGCCCCGCCACAAATGACCAGAACGACTCCGGATTGCATGCGTGATTCACATATCCGGCGGATGCTCCCAGCTGAACGCCATTGAATAACAGAAACATCAATGTCCCCAAACCGCCCAGCATTCCACCCGCGAAAATCCGAAAATCAATTGCCACATTATTATAGATATAAAAACAGAACATCATAAAGTTCGAGCCATACTCAGAGCGCAAATGACTGAGCTGTTCGGACCGCCCGCCATACATCTTCTCCATCGAGGCCATGCCGTCCGCACCCAGCACTGCTTGGATCCAGCGGATGTCGTGATGCGCGGACAGCATCATCGCAAAGAAAGGCAGCCAGAACACCGCGCTACACAGCCAGAACAAGCGCCATTCCCGCCGCACCGCTTGAGGAAATTTCGCCACAAGGAAGGACACCACGCTTTCCCAAGTCCCTCGCCGCGTCCGGTAAATCAATTCGTAGCCACGAATGACCAACTCGTTCAACCGTTCCGTGATGTGCGGTCCATACATCCGCGCCTCCGCCAACGACAAGTCCAGACTCAGCTCCCGGAACAAGCGCGGCAGGCGCTCAGCCTCCGGCCCCGCCTTACCCTTCTCCATCAGAGAAATCAGCGACTCATACTCCGCCCAACGCTTTGCATTCCGGTTTTCAAAATCCCCGGAGGTCATCGCTCACTCCTTTTCTCCTGAATCCAATGCGCCATGGCCATCAAGCGACTCACCCCAACCGCGCCTGAGGCACCACTGAGAAGACTGGCCTGATCCGCGATTTCCGCACGGCGGGCGTCCGACCATAATCCCGCGCGTTCCCGAAACGATGCAAGTGCCCGAGTCTCACTCGCCGTGAGCCCCACCGGCAAGGGCAAGGCCGTCACCGGCGACGGCACAGCGATGACAGGCAGCCCCGGAACCCGATTGTAAATCACCACCGTTCCCGCCGCGAGGTCTCCCAAGCGCTGAAACCGCTTGGATGCCAGGCAACTCGTCAACCCGAAACCATACGTGAACATCGGCATCCCATCGATGAAGCGCAGGAAATTCCGCACCACTGCCTGCCCCAGCGTGATGGGCGAGCCGGTCGTTTGCACCACCCGCAAGCCCATCGCCCGCTTGCCCGGAGTCGCGCCCCGTTTCCCTACTTCAAAAACCACCGGATAAAGCCAATCCAGCAAGAACCACGCCAGCAAGATCATCCCACCCGCCACTTGGTCGCCGATCGCCACACCCGCAAACATCAGCACCAATCCGCCGATGACGAGAACCGCCGTACGGATCAAAAAATCGATGAGATAGGCACCCGCCCGCAGCATCGGCCCGGCCATTCGCAAGCGGATTTCAATACCCTCGGCAAGTTCCACCGCTTGCAAGGTATCGAGTTTTTTGGGTTCCGCCATAGTCCAGTGTCGAGGCTGAAACTAATGAGCAATCCCGACAGGTAAAGCCTATGAATGAACAAAAAACCACCTCACCCGACGCCCGCCGTAAAAGCAGATGCCCAAAGTGCCCCCTTGGAAACACCGATTATCCAGAGGAGGCTTCACTCGAATCGTCCGAGGGAGGGAAATCGAACGATCCGACTGTAGCTTGGGGGGAATTCGGGGGAAGCTATTCGTGGGGGAAGTTCCAGACACGAGGAGGTGCCTCCGTTTCGACCTCATCATGGTGAGACCCGCACTTTTGCCTATCGTGTTCTTTCACGAAGTTCGTCCACTCCTCGTCATAATTTACGACCCAAGACATGCACTTGGAAAAAGAATCACCAACATCCGTTTTAGCGGATTGAACGTCGGCTTTAGCACCGGAATTCGCTGGCGATGGTTCGCGCAGCATCACTGCATAAGGGATAGCATTCATGACTTTTGAATTTAAGTTTATTGAAACTCAAGCAGTAGAACTACTATGCAAACCGTAGGAGCACATCAAGAGTTTTCCTCGCTATATTTTATAATCATCCGAAGCGCCTTAACGCCCTCAATAAATAGGGATTTGAAGCGGATCGAACTCAGCCGTCGTCCGTATCATTAAAACTCCCACCATAGCCCGGGCGGTAGAGCAGAAGCCCTGAGTGTTTGGCGATTTCCTGAAAATGAATATCAACTGCATAGAGTCGCACCCCCTCGTGGATGGCGATGGCGGCGATGAAGACGTCGATCCATGGGACGGTAAGGCCTTTTTCACGAAGCCGCCACGCGAGGGCGACGGCACGGTCCCAGTCGTCCTCGCGACAGGGGCGGTAAGGAACGACCGCAAAGCGCTTCCCGAGAAGTGCGCGGTCCGCCCAAACCGCCCCCCCCAGGAAATCCAGACCGATCGGTGAACACCACAGCGCCACAAAAACATAGAGCAGTACATCCACGGCCAGATTCAAC
>JANPAU010000250.1:0-22213 GCA_031430055.1 Akkermansiaceae bacterium
GTGAGCTTACCGCCAAGTATTCCACCAACGGCCTTGGTAGCGGAATCATTTCAGAGTCCCCTGGCGGCAACTTGGTGGCCAACTGGAGGTATCACAGATCTTATCTCAAGTTTGGAAATGACCCAGCCGTGGCCGCTCGCCTGAACTGGACGAACTGGAAGCCTTGGTATACTGGCCAAAACGAGTTTGACCCAATCACGGTTCCGGGCTTCAAGATCTCCTTTCACTTTCCCGCCGTGTCGGGGCAGACATACCCCGACTTGGTCATGCCCAACCGGATCGCGACGATCGATACGGGCGCAGGGGATCTAGTGATGCAGCTAGGCCCTAATAATCCCCATCTGCTGGCTCCCTACAGCCAGTTCTTCAATACCGCCAGAGTGCCCTCTTGGTATGATCCGGCCGCCTGCCGAGCCTTGAACTACGGAGTCGACATCAATATCGCTTTCACCGGAAGCACCGGGAAAACCAGCTCTTACACCTTTCCAACGGCTGACTGGAATGGCGGATACATACCTAACGTCGCAACGATTGGTAACTGGAATTCCTCAATCCCGTGGAATCTCAATACCGTAGACATGCCAACGAACCGCATCAATCTGGGCAATAGTATTTATTTCTTCTGCAAAGCCTATCATTGGGACTTCACCAACCAGCGCATCGGATTTTTCTTTGATTAACGACTCTTCTCTTCCCATTCGACCTTCGAGTGGGAAGAGGAAGAAAGGGAATTGCCGGATGGCTAACTGCGGGAGTTAAACCGCAGGCGCGACGGTCGCAGAGGCACGCGGAGCCGACCAAGAAAAAGTCGGCGCCATTCGCAAGGAAGCGCAACCCTACGCGGCGTGAAATGCCGGAAATGTTAATATGTGTAACCTGACCCTATCAGATATGGAGAAGCGGGGGTCAGTGAAAGCGCCGGAATAAACCGCCGGTCCACCACCCGGCTTACGCAGTATGGATTGCCGGCTTTTCAAATGAATCCTTCCACAGTGACAATAAACGTTTTTACGCCACTTCCCTTTCCAATCTCCATCAAAATAAATAGCCAGATCAAGTTTTGACATAATGTCTAAGAACTTATATATCGGGGAACTTGTATAGAAAAGGGCAAGATGTGGGATTTTTGATCTCAAAAGGTGATCACCGCCGTCGGTGTGGCGGCGGGATCGAAGCGTTCCTTGAGCGCTTTGCGGATCGTGTTTAAGGTGCGGATTGGTTTTACAGTGAACGGGCTTTTATCGTTCACGGAAATTTCGAGTGGTTCGCCCAGGCTGATCAGTTTGTCGGAAAGCAGGATCTCTGTGCCGGGCGGGACATCGCCAGTGAGGCGGATCTTGCGTCCCTTGATTTCCGCAGTGATTTTTTGATCCTTCACGGCGGTGCCTGCGGGCAGACGCAGCCAGTAGAATCGCTGGTGGGTCACATCATCCTGGAACCAGACGATTTTTTGCGGCCATGGGTTGCGTTTAAATTGCGCCATCCAAGGCACGCCCTCCGCGTCCTTGAGATTCATCCAATGTCCTAGACCCGGGTAGATTCGGGAGAGGTGGATGTAACCTCCGGGGGCGGCCTTTTGGAGTGCAGCCATCTCTGCGGATTTTTTAGCGGCCACTTCGCTGCGTTTATGTGCGATGTCGTTTTCCCCTATGAAAATCGCGAAGGGCAGGTTGCGCAGCCCGATCAGTTGCGCCTCGTTGGGGTGGCCGGCCATCGTAGCGGCGGCCGCGTAGCTATCCGCCATGCGCGGCGCGACTTGCCACACGCCATCGCCGCCCGCCGAGTAGCCCATGAGATAGACCTTGTCGGGATTCACGCCGCGCAGCGCGATCATGCTCTCGATGAGGCGCGCGAACATCGGGTCGATGTGCTCTTGGTGCCACATGTTCCATTTGTCGGTGGGCGCGCGGGGCGCGATGTAGATGCCTTCCTCCGGTTGGTAGAGCCGGATCTGATTCTGCCATTGGTCAGTGTTGAGTTCCTCCGGAGCCTCGCCGCCACCGTGCATGGAGATCCATAGCGAACGGCCGTCCGCCGGGGCTTCGCCGAAGGTTTTTTCTAACCAGCGCATCATCTTATCGCCCATGGTGAAGGACTTTGATTTTAGCTCCGCAGCGCGCGCTTCCCGCTGTTCGGAAAGCATCGTCTCGTAGGTGAAAGCGATGGCACGATCGGCGTCCTTTTCGGAAAGGGATGCATTCTCGTTGCTGAAATCGGGGACGGGCGTGAGGTCGGAGACTCGGAAGTCGCGGACGCTGGAATCGCCTGCGAAGGGGGCGGTCTCCATCGGCTTTTCATCGATAACGAAACGGATGCGGTATATTTTGCCAAACTCCGCTACCAAACGGGGCGTGTCATTCATGTCGGCGGTGCCTGCCTTGGTTTCGAAGGCTTTTCCCAGGACGAAGCCGGCTTCGGAAGTGAGATTGCCTTTGGTGGCTATCCTTTGTTCTCCCTCGAAAAAGCGGATACCCATAGCGGCTGGCATGGGCACTATCCTATTTTTTTCGTAACGTTTCGTGACATTCACCCCTCCGACGCTTTGGCAATCCGGTGCCCAGACCATGGGGAAAATCCCGTTGTCGCGTTTCCATGATGTGGCGTAGATCGCTTGGTTCGGATTGAAGGTGCTCGCCTTCGAGGCGTTTTCGGTGAACCAGCCGTGGTTGAGGCCTTTCTCATCATATTCATCCGCGCCCATGAAGTGCCAGCCGTTGTTCCAGATCTCGACCCAGGTGTGGTTGCCGCTGTTGTTCCACCACATCGGCGTACCGACCGCGCGGGCCGGTATTCCAACGGCGCGGCAGGCATCGACGAGGATGATGGAGAGGCTGGTGCAGGTGGCCTTACCCTGTTCGATGGATTCCTTGGGCGATTGGTTCGTGCGTTTCCGCTCGGTGTGGTAGTGGGTGTTAATGAGTTTAAAAAAATCCTGGTTGAGGATTTGCGCGGCTTCGGATGCGGACTTCGCGTTCTTTACGAGCGGTGCGGCTTTTGCCAGAAAGTCGGCGCGCCAAGGATCGCGCGGCTCATCAAACACGGCGTAAGGCAGGACGTCGTTGAGGAAAATTTCCTCGGGCACATTTTTCGCCCACGGGAAGGTGGTGCGAGCCTTCATGGCGAGGTCGATGCTTTCTGTTAGAAATTCGGTGGTGAGCGTTTCCTTGTCAGAAGCAGGCATGTGCTCCACGAGGAAACGTGCGGCCTTTTCGCCGGAAGCTCCGTGCTTCGCGGTGGCGGCGGCGATGAAGTCATCGGTCGGCGCGGCGATGGCGCAGAGAGCGATTGTTAGGAGTAGCGCGGCGATTTTCATAACTCGCGGCGATAGTGCGTTTTCCGTGCAGAGTGCGCAAGCGGGTAGTGAATGGGGTCAGAGTGAATGGGGTCAGAGTATTCAGATTAATGAATGGGGTCAGAGTATTCAGATTAACACGTTTCAAGATGAACATAAGCGTCCTAAATCCGTCCCCCTGAGTTGGCCCGTATGGGGCGATTGATGCGCGGGCGGTTAGACGACTTCCGCTACTTCCAATTTGACGCGGCGCTCGGCTGCGATGCGGGCGGGCGTCAGGGCGGCGGCGGATCGGGTAAGGGGTGGATTTTGGGACGCTTACAATTACCTGTTCAATGACCGCCATCAAAGTGCTTTCAAGAGCCGTCTCACCGCCTCAAGTGCCGACTGACTCACCGCAAGTTTGAAATCCTTGCGGTTCCGCGGATGGAACACTTTGAACGCATCCGTCCGTCCTCCGCGCAGCGCAAGGCCGATCCACGCCGTCCCGACTGGCTTTTCCTCACTGCCACCGCCCGGCCCGGCGATTCCAGTCACTGACACGGCGATGTCACTGCCACTGACTTGCAGAGCTCCCTCCGCCATCGCGCGGGCCACGGGCTCACTGACAGCTCCATGTTCAGCGATTAGATTCTCCGGCACCTTAAGCATTTCCACCTTCGCTTCATTTGCGTAAGTCACGAATCCGTGGGTAAAAACCTCACTCGCACCCGGCACGTTAGTGATGCGGTTCGCAATCAGTCCTCCCGTGCAGCTTTCGGCAATCGCCAATTTCATCCCACGCTTAGCAAGCAACCTAACGACCGTTTTCTCCATCGAACTCTCGTCATCACTCACCAGAAATTGCTCAAACCGTTCAAGCGCGATTTGCCTCCCGGTGCAGAGTGCTGCTGCATTTCCAATCAAACGTAAATCCACCTCGCCGATGTGCGCACAATATCCGAATTCCAGGCTCGGCACCGCAGCCAGCTTTTCATCCACCCCCTCGTGGAAACTACTCTCGCCGATGCCTGTAAACTTCAAGACAAGCGCCTCCTTTAGTTCCTCCACCCCCGCCAAAGCCCGCAGTCTAGGCACCAACTCCTGATGATACATCGGATAGAGCTCGCGTGGTGGGCCAGGCAGCAAAAACACTGCACAATTTGATTGATCGTTCAACCGAGGTGGCACGTAAATCCCTGGAGCCGTGCCATTGGGATTCGGCAGGCAATCCGCGCCGACCAGACACATCGCCTGTTTGCGATTCACATCGGCCATGACGATCCCCCGCACGGCGAAAAATGCTTCCATGGAGCGCAGCGCAGCTTCGTCCATGATCATCTCCAACCCGAGAACTTCTGCTGTGATTTCACGAGTTAGATCATCGCTGGTGGGTCCTAGCCCACCCGTCACGATCACCACATCCGCCCGACTCAGAGCTTCCGCCAAGGAATCACGGATCGCATCTCCATCAGGCACCGTCGTCTGACGGGCGATCCGCAGTCCAAGTTTAAAGAGTTCCCGTCCAAACCAGGCACCATGAGTATTAAGAGTGTTCCCAAGCAGAAGTTCGGTCCCGGTGTTGATGATTTCAATTCGCACTCCCGAAAATTGAGGCATCTTCGCGCCGACTCAAGGCTGGATATTTCAACGTCTTATTCGACTGGCGAACCACCATAGCCCCCCCGGTATCACAAGACTCAAAGCGATCGTCCAGCCCGGAGCCTCACGACCCACTCCGCCGATCGCGGCAAACAAAAATCCCATCGGCACACTGCCACAAATCAATGCCAGCACGAACCGCCGGAATGGCATCCGCACCAGTCCGGCGGTGCAGGAAATGACTTCGGGTAAAATCGGTAGCGCCCGCGACATCGCAACGACCCATCCTCCTCCTCCGGCGAAGAGTCTACTGCCCTTCTCGAAATCCCCATCTCCAAGCCAGCGCCGGGCAAATCTCTCCCCGCAAAGACGACCGATGCCATACCCAAGCAATCCCGCCAGAGACAAGCCCAGAGCCGAGATCAAGCCTCCGACAAAGACACCATAAATGTAACCCAACGCCGCAATCACAATGGTTCCCGGAACCGGTAAAACTAAATCTCCAACCAACAAAAGCAGGCCCGCCAACCAAGCCCAAGGGCCAACACTTTCCAACCATTTCACACTACCATCGAAGGTGAATTGATCCGCCCAAGCACCACCCCAGACACCCCAGACTGCCAAAATTAAAACGGCCAAGGCAACAAACCACAAAAGCAATCGCATGGGAAAAGAATGCCTACCCATCGCCGAGTGCCAAGAAAAAGCACCGCTCGGATCGACCGAGCAGTGCTTAACAATCCGAGCTGGATCAAACTCTATTCCTTTGCCGCAGGAGCTGCTGGCTCACTTGCTTTCTTTTTTTCGGATTCGATTCGCTCCTTGAAACGATCAATCCCAGCAGCCATTTCACTATCCGGTGCAAAAGCCTTTGCCTCGTCTGCCGCTTTCATCGCTTCGTCGAATTTCTTCTGTTGGGCGAAGATCATCGCACGAGTCATCATCATTTGTTGAGTGGCTTCCGTGCTGGAATCCTGTTGTTTGAGGGTTTTATCGACTAATGCGAGAGCGCCATCCATGTCATTCTTCTGCGCGAGGCTTTGTAACTCATCTTGGAATGCCGCCTCACGCGCCTTGGACGCGGCCGCTTTTGCAAATCCCGTTTCATCCTTGGGATCCGCCGCTTTGATTTGCTCAATCACATCTTTGTAGAAGTTCCGGATCATCCCATCCGTCAAGCCCATCGCATTGAGTGCCGCCACCAACTCTTTCGCTTTCGCTACGCCTTGGGACTTGGCAGCCGCTGCAAATGCCTGATCCCGCGCCGTCCTTTGATCACGAAGTTCATCGAGATGCTTCACGTAGGCCTCCGGCCCTCCCTCTTCGTAACCTGTCGCGGCAAAGGGCTTCCCTTCCGCATCGCAGAGCAAGATTGAGGGATAGCCCTGCACCTCATACTTCGCACCGAGTTCCTTGTTTTGCGCAAGCGTCTCCGCAGAAAGCTTGGACTTGTCCCGAGGGAAATCCAGTTCGACTAACACAAACTTGTCCTTCACTCCCACTTTGAAGACCTCTTCACTAAATACCTCCTTGTGCAGCTTGATACACCAGCCACACCAATCCGAACCGGTGAAATTGATCAAAAGATCTTTATTGGCTTCCTTGGCCGCTTTTTGGGAAGCCGCAAAGTCAACCGACCAACCTTCTGAGCTGGCAAAGGCAACACCCGAACAAGTAATCGCCGCTGTTGCGACGCCGATTTTGACTAACGAATTGAAATTTTTAAACATAACGCCGGTATCTTCGGACAAAAAACCAAGCGGGTCTAGGTAAAATTCCTGAGAATTTTCAACCGCAAGCGATTAAGCGTAGCCCAGCCAAGGCCCAAGCCATTTCTCAGCCTCTTCTAGAGGGATTCCTTTGCGCTTGGCGTAGTCTTCGATTTGGTCCTTCTGCAATTCAGATAGCGCGAAATAGTGACTCTCAGGGTGGGAAAAATACAAACCACAGACCGCAGCGCCCGGGTGCATGGCACAGCTTTCAGTGAGCGTCACTCCGGTTTCTGCCGACGCTCCCAACAACTCGAATAAAGGCGGCTTCTCGGTATGGTCCGGCTGTGCGGGATAGCCAGGTGCCGGACGAATGCCCTGATAGTTTTCGTGAATCAACTGGTCATGCGTCAGCTCGTCTTCCTTCTCGTAGCCCCAGTCAACTCGTGCCTTGTGATGAAGAAACTCAGCAAAAGCTTCTGCAAACCGGTCGGCGAGGGCTTTCACCATGATCGAACCATACGGGTCGATCTGCTTGTCCAATTCTTCAGCAAATTCATGTGCTCCGTGTATCCCGACGACAAAGCCGCCGATGTAGTCAGGGGCAGTGCCTCCCTTCACCCAGTCTGCTAGCGCGACGTTCGGTTTACCCGAAGTTTTCTTGAGCTGTTGGCGAAGGCTATGGAAGCGCATCCGCTCCGCCGTGCGTGATTCGTCCATCCAAACGATGATGTCGTCGCCATCACCGTTGGCAGGGAAGAAGCCATAAATTCCTTCTGCCTGGCAGCGGTCTTCTTCGATCATGCGATCCACCCAGCCGAGCGCGTCTTGATAGAGCTTTCCGGCTTCCACCGCGCCTTCGGCATTCCTAGTCTTGAGAGTGAGCGTTTCCCGATCCCACACACCACGCAATTCCCAAGCATGGAAAAACGGTGTCCAGTCGATGAAGCGCGCGAGCTCCCGTAACGAGGGACTCTTGATCGTCCGCGTGCCGGTGAATGATGGCACCGGTGGCGTGTAATTCGCCCAATCCATCTTCGGTCCGGCGGCCCGAGCCTCTGCGATAGTGAGTGTCTCTTTCTTCGGCCCACCCAGGAAGTTGTCGCGCAGCACTTGCTGCTTGGCGCGGTTTTCAATGGCGAATGCTTCCCGTTGGTCTTTGGAAAGCAACGAGGTCGTTACCGGCACTGACCGCGAGGCGTCCAAGACATGCACGATTGATCCGGAGTAATGCTGGGCAATCTTGATCGCGGTGTGGGCAGCCGAAGTCGTCGCGCCACCGATGAGAAGTGGAATCTTGAAGCCCTGCCGCTCCATCTCCTTTGCGACATGGACCATCTCATCCAAGGAGGGCGTGATTAAACCTGATAGACCAATCACATCTGCGCCGAGTTCAACCGCTTTCGCGAGGATCTTGTCGCACGAAACCATCACGCCCATGTCTGTGACTTCGAAGCCATTACAAGAAAGCACCACGCCCACGATATTCTTGCCGATGTCGTGGACATCGCCCTTGACCGTCGCGATGAGGAAACGTCCGGCAGAGCGCCCGCGTTCAGCGAGCTTGAGTGCCTCATCATCGGAGAGAGCGGGATTTTCCTCCATCAGCGCGGCGATGTCGCCTGCGAGGAATTCTGCCTTATCTGCTTCCATGTAGGGAAACAACCACGCCACCGCTTTTTTCATGACACGCGCGGATTTCACCACTTGCGGCAAGAACATTTTCCCGGCGCCGAAGAGGTCTCCCACTACGCCCATGCCATCCATCAAGGGACCTTCGATGACTTTGAGTGGACGCACATATTTAATCCGCGCTTCTTCGGTATCTTCGTCGATGTACTTGTCGATTCCACGGAGCAGTGCGTGCTCCAAGCGTTTCTCTACCGGTGCATCACGCCATGATAGATCTTCTTCGATCTTTTTTCCGCCGACGTTTTTGTAGCTTTCAGCGAGATCAAGCAAACGCTCGGTAGAATCCGCACGGCGGTTCAGGAGGACGTCTTCCACGCATTCTAGCAACTCCTTGGGAATCTCATCATATAGTTCGAGCATCCCGGCGTTGACGATTCCCATGTCCATGCCGGCCAGGCCCGCATGATAGAGGAAGGCAGAGTGCATCGCCTCACGGACCTTGTTGTTTCCACGGAACGAGAATGAAATATTAGATACTCCGCCAGAAATTTTTGCGCCGGGGAGATTCTCTTTGATCCAGCGGGTGGCGTTGATGAAGTCGAGAGCATAGTTATTATGCTCTTCGATGCCGGTAGCAACCGTCAGAATGTTTGGATCGAAAATGATGTCATCCTGATTGAAGCCGACCTCGTCGACGAGAATCCGGTATGCCCGCTCGCAGATGCGGATCTTCTCCTCATAGGTGGCCGCTTGTCCCTTTTCGTCGAAGGCCATGACGACCACCGCCGCACCGTAACGCATGATGTGACGGGCTTGTTTCTTGAAATTTTCCTCACCCTCTTTGAGTGAAATAGAATTCACAATCCCCTTCCCTTGCAGGTATTTCAGCCCTTCTTCGAGGATTTCCCACTTCGAGGAATCCACCATGATCGGCACCTTCGCCACGTCAGGCTCCCCTTGGAGAAGTTGGAGATATCGGCTCATCATCGCCTTGCCGTCGATGAGTCCGTCGTCGAAACAGATATCGATGACATTCGCGCCGTTAGCAACTTGCTGGCGGGCGACTTCGACAGCGGCTTCGAGATCTCCGGCTCTAACTAATTTTGCAAACTGCGGTGAGCCTGCGACATTGGCGCGCTCGCCGATCATCAGGAAGCGTTTGTCGGCGGTGTGGTTGTAAGCCTCGGTGCCGGAGAGGCGGAGAGCGTGGGGAATGGTTTTCATTTGGATGAAGCGAAACGCAGAGGACGCGGAGAAAAAGGAGGAAGACGCGGAGGTGTTACTGGGGGAAATTGATGACGTGGCGTTTGATCCCGTCACGGAGGAGGATGACGTTGAAGTTGATGAGCAGGCCGAGGCACTTGTTGGCTAAAAGCATATAGGTGTGAAGCTGGGCTTCATGGATTGGGACCATTGCCGAAACAGTTTTGATTTCAACGACGACGCATTCATTGACTAGAAGATCGATCCGATAAGCTTCTTCGTCCAAGTGTTCTCCCTTATAGAAAACCTCGGTCGGAACCTGACGCCGGGAAGGAATGCCTCGCAGAAGAAGCTCCCGCTGCAAAGCCGCTTCATAAACCCGTTCCAACAATCCTGGCCCAAGCTCCCGATGCACCTCCATCGCGGAGTCAATAATTACCCCCGACAAGTGGTTAAGCTCATCCTTCGTTTTCATAAATTCAAAATCTCCGCGTCTCCCTCTGCGTTCTCTGCGTCCTCCGCGTTTCGCTTCACCCAACAACTGGCACTTCCCGCGGCGCATATTTCGCCACGGCTTTCGCAATCGCGGCGACGTGTTCCGGGGTATTTCCACAGCAGCCGCCTGCTAGATTCAGCAAACCTGCGGCGGCGAACTCTGCCATGTAATCGTGCATGTGCTGTGGCTCAAGGTCAAAGCCCGTGGGAGCCAGTGGATTTGGCAGGCCCGCATTCGGATAACACGAAAGACAAGTCGCAGCGCAGGCGGATAGTTCTTCAAGGTGTGGGCGCATCAGGTCCGGTCCGAGCGAGCAGTTCAGCCCGATCGCGAGGGGCTTGGTGTGCGCAAAAGCATTCCAAAGTGCTTCCACTTTTTGCGCGGAAATCATCGTCTCGCCACCCAGCCCAACCGCAGCTGAGATGATTACCGGGAGATGCACGCCATCTTCGGCATACACCTCCTGCACGGCCACGGCGGCAGCTTTGGCGTTGAGGGAATCAAAGATGGTTTCGATCATGAGGATATCGCAACCGCCTTCGATCAGGCCCCGGACCTGATGTTTGTAGGCAGCGAGCACTTGATCGAAAGTCACCACCCGGAAGCCGGAGTCGTTGGCGTCAGGGGAATTCGTTAGCGAAACCGTCAGCGGACCGATCGCCCCGGCGACGTAGCGCTTGCGGCCTGTATCGCTTCCAATATCGTCCGCCCATTTCCGGCAGAGGCGGGACGACTCGACATTCATTTCCCACGCGAGGTCGTTGAGAAACTTGTCATCGAGGATTTTCTGAAAAAATTCCGGATCCTTGCGTCCCCCCTTTTCGCGTGGATCTTCGACGAAGAATTCACTCTGGGCGATGCCTGTTGCGGAAAAAGTATTGGTTTCGCAGATGTCCGAACCCGCCTCGTAGAAACGTTTGTGAATGTCTCCGATGATTTCCGGCCGAGTGATCGAGAGAATGTCACCGTTGTTCAGCAGATCTTTTTCATTGTCGGCATAGCGTTCACCACGTGCGGCAGATTCGTCCAATCCATAGCTCCGGATGGTGGTTCCCATCGCTCCGTCCAGAACGAAAATCCGTTCAGCGAGCGCTGCTTGAAGTTCTGAGGTGGGATCGGCCTGCGGCATGATGGGATAATAGGCGACTGAGCCACGAACTCAAGTCTCAAATCGTCATATCTGGATATGATGATGGGTTATGCAAAAATTTCCTTCACCACCTTCGCGGGTTGGACTCCCGTGAGGCGTTCATCGAGACCTTGGAACTTGAAGCTCAAGCGCTCATGTTCAAATCCTAGGGCATGGAGAAGTGTCGCGTGGAGATCGCGGATATGCACCGGGTCTTTGACGATGTTATAGGACATCTCGTCAGTTTCGCCATGGACTTGGCCGCCCTTGATTCCGGCGCCAGCCATCCAAATCGTGAAACACCGCGGGTGGTGGTCTCGACCGTAGTCGGTCTCGGTCAGCTTCCCTTGGCTGTAAACGGTCCGCCCGAACTCTCCACCCCAGATAACAAGCGTGTCTTCAAGCATCCCGCGTTGTTTCAAATCCTGAATCAAGCCGTAGCAGCCTTGATCCACATCCTTGCATTGCGAGGCAAGGTCGCGCGGAAGGTCGCCGTGCTGGTCCCAACCGCGGTGGAAAATCTGCACAAATCGCACACCGCGCTCGACGAGACGCCGCGCCATGATCGCGGAGTTCGCGAAAGTACCACGCTTCTTGCTGTCCTCGCCATAGAGCTGATAGGTTTTCTCGGACTCGCCAGATAGGTCCGTGAGCTCCGGCACGGAAGCCTGCATCCGGAACGCCATTTCGTATTGCTGCATCCGATTCTCGATTTCTGGATCGCCGATGGCAGAAAACGAGCGGCGGTTGAGTTCGTTCATCCCATCGAGCATATTCCGGCGGGCTTCTCGTGAAATTCCCGGCGTGTCCTCGAGGAATAATACCGGGTCACCGAGGGAACGCAGCGCGACCCCAGCATGCTTGCCAGGCAAATAACCGGAACCCCATAGCCGCGAAGAAATCGCCTGTACGTTAGAATATGGTGAGGAGTGCGTGGCATGCAGCACAACGAAGGACGGCAGCTCCTGATTCATCGAGCCAAGACCATACGAGAGCCATGAGCCGAGCGATGCCTTGCCGGATTGCATCGAGCCAGTGCAAATCAGCTGATTTGCAGGTTCGTGATTGATGGCATCTGTGTGCATCGACTTGATGATGCAGATATCATCGGTCATTTTCGCAGTCCACGGCAGCAATTCGCTGACCCACGCGCCAGATTGGCCGTGCTGGGCAAATTTAAAAATCGACGGCGCGAGCGGGAAGGTAGCCTGCCCGGAAGTCATCCCGGTGAGACGTTGTCCTTGGGCTTTCAAATAACCGTTAAGATCTTCCCTGAAGCGTTTTTGCAATTCCGGCTTGTAGTCGAACAAATCAATCTGCGAAGGAGCGCCGATGAGCGATATGTAGATCGCCCGCTTCGCTTTTGGTGCGATTTGCGGTAGAATAGAATTAATTCCAGCCATGCTCTCTGCGGCAGAGATTCCTCGTTGCCCAAGCAAAGAAGCAAGCGCGACCATCCCAAGCCCGGTGCCAGATTTCCGGAAAAATTGGCGCCGACTGTAAGCGTTATTGTGAAATTCTATAGGATTCATCGGAATTTATCGAGTGATGGTTTCGTCAAGATTAAGGATCTGACTTGCTAATAAGGTCCATGCGGCCAGCTCTGGAGCATCCGCGTCTTTGCGGGGCGGAGTAGCTCCAGTGTTAATGAATTTCACCGCTTCATCGGTCTTTAAGCGAAAGTCTGCGAGTGCAGTGTCTAAAAATTCACTAATGATTTTTCGCTCAGCGGCATCCATTTTCCGCCCCACCAACCGCGTCGTCACGAAATCCAAACGAGCGTCGAACTCTTGTTCTTCTTGAAGCGCACGAGATCCCAACTCACGGCAAGCCTCGACGAATTGAGGGTCATTCATCAGCACAAGCGCCTGTAGGGGCGTATTCGTAAGATCGCGCCGCACGCAGAATGTTTCACGGGTCGGAGCATTGAAAATTTCCATCGACGGTGGAGCTGCCGTGCGCTTCCACATGGTGTAAAGCGAACGTCTATAAAGCGCCTCACCGCTGTCCTGACGGTAAGTCCGGGTGTTCGACTGTGGCATGGCAACTGCCTCCCAGATACCTTCCGGCTGGTAGGGCTTCACCGAGGGGCCTCCAACTTTTGGCGAGAGCAATCCTGAGGCAGAAAGGGCGAGGTCTCGGATCTGCTCGGCATCCAAGCGGTAGCGCGGCCCCCGGGCGATGAGACGATTCGATGGATCTTTTTCCAGCTTCTCGGGCGATACCACTCCCGACTGCCGATACGCTGCGGAGGTAACCATCAGCTTGATCATGTGGCGATAGTCCCACTTGGAATCCACGAACTCCGCAGCGAGCCAGTCGAGTAGTTTCGGATGGCTAGGGCGAGCCCCCATGATCCCAAAGTCAGCACTCGATTCGACGATGCCAATACCGAAAAGATAAGACCAAGTGCGATTCATCGTCACTCTAGCAGGCAGCGGATTCGCTGGATCATTGAGCCAGCGGGCAAGACCTAGGCGGTTCTTTGGCGCGTCCGCAGCCATCGGTGGCAGCACGGCGGGAGTGATGGGCATGACCTTTTCCCCCTTGTCGCCGTAACCGCCACGAATGAGAACGTGAGCGAATGCAGGCTCCTTTTTCTCCTCCATCACAAGCGTGACAGAGCCACGTGAACGCAGGATGATCTGCTCGGATTTCAGCGTGTCTAAAGCGGTCCGCAGCTCACGGGACGGGGCGTCTACATTCGCTAAGTAATATTTCAAAACCGCCTCATTCTGCTCCTTCGTCCGATTTTCACGAGGGATTGAAACGATGTGCTGAAGCTCGCTGCTCATGGCCAGTTTTTTAATTTCATCCCCGGACAGAACACGTCGATAGAAACGGAAATCTTGGAGAGCGACCTTACCGTTGAGTTTAGAATCGCCGTCGTGTCGCGAGCCAAGGCGCAAGGGTACGGCGGTCTCGATGGCACCACCGACGCTATTCGGATAGATTTCCGTGTCTACGGATACGCCATCCACAAATATTTTACCGGTTTCGTGCCCCGACCGGCTACCATTAAAGGTGACCATGACGTGATGCCACTGGCCGGGTTTTAGCGGCTCTTTCGCGACCAATTTATTCGCTGCCTTATCCCATGAATCGATAACATGAGAGACGGGTTTGCCATTTTCAAGATAGAGATCCCAGCCCCGGAAAGCTTCCGCAGGATTCATCCGGGCGATGACCGCGCCGGTAGGTGCGCCTTCGATGCGGATGAAGCCGCCGAAGGTGACGCGGTCGCTTCGCGAGAAGCTTCCAATGTCGCCGAGATCGACAGGCTCGTCGCTGATGACCGGGGCTTTCCCGAGTGGTGCGTCGATCCGCGAGGGCACGGCCGACCATTCGCGCGGTTTACCATCGACGAAACCGCGGAGTGGGCCATCAGCTTCATTGAACGGAAGATGGATTGCCAAGGTAGAATCAATTTCACGCGCGGGTTCGATGGCGGCGCGGATCAGCCAATTGCTGAACTCGGGAATTGCCGCTTCGGCGCGGGTAGCCAATTGTTTTTCCACTACGGAAATTTCATCGGCCAAGGCTTCCCATCGTTGGCGATCATCCCACAGGGGCACAAAAACATTGGGCGGATGTTCTGCGTTATTGCCATCGAGCGCCGTCATCGGAGTGTTCCGGAAAAAGGCCGTCAGGGAGTAAAATTCTTGGGTCGAGACTGGGTCGAACTTGTGGTCATGACAAGCGGCGCAGCCGGTAGTCAGGCCGAGCCAGATGGCAGAAACTGTTTCCACGCGGTCCTTGGCGTAGATAGCATCGTATTCCTCATCGATCGCGCCGCCCTCCCCGGTGGTGGCTAGGCAGCGGGAGAATCCGGTCGCCACGAGCTGGTCAAGTGTCCGGTTCGGTAACATATCGCCTGCGATTTGCTCGGTGGTAAATTGGTCCCACGGCATGTTCGCCTGGAAAGCCCGAATCACCCAGTCACGGTAAGGCCAGATCGCGCGGTAGTTGTCGATGTGGATGCCGTGGGTGTCTCCGTAGCGTGCTGCATCCAGCCAGTGGCGGGCCAAGTGCTCGGCACTCGCCGTAGAAGCTAGCAACTGGTCTGCCGCGCCTGCAATGGCCAGCTGTGGATTCTTGGCAGCGGATTTCTTGAACGCCTCGATCGCCTCGGGGACTGGTGGCAAGCCGGTTAGAACAAAATGCAAACGGCGGTAAAAGCGTGCAAGGTCTTCCGGCGGATTCGGTTTCAGACCGGACTGATCCAGTTTTTCGGCGATGAAATGGTCGATGGGATTCACCGCCCAATTTGCGCCCGCAGCAGGCGTTTCCGGCTTCTTAACCTGCGCGAACGACCAGTGCGGCTCATACTCCGCGCCTTGTTCGATCCAGCGCTCGATCAAAGCAATGTCCTGCGGCTTCATCGTCTTGTGACTCTCCGGCGGCGGCATGATCGAGTCAGGATCCTTCTCGTGCATCCGCTGGACGAGCAACGACTTCTTCGGATCGCCCTTGATGATTACCGGAATCCCGTCATCGCGCAGCGCGAAGGCGTCTTCCACCCGATCCAAGCGCAGCGGCGCTTTCTTCGGCTCGCGCGTCCCAGAATCTGGACCATGGCAATGATAGCAATACTCCGAGAGAATCGGCTGCACATGCTCGTTGAAGGAAATTTTTTCTGGCAGGGAAATTTTCGCCGTCTCCTGCGGTATTGACGCGGCGGAAGCTTGCGAAAGCGACGGCTTACAAGCAGCAAGCAATCCGACGGATACAAGCCCAAGGGCATAAATTGGTAGCGAAATGTAACTCATTCTTGAACCTTAATTATGCACAAAAACGGATTTCAGCCCGAAAAAATTTCAACAAACTTCACGTTTCCCAATCTCAGCGCCGATTTTTGCGCTTCGGTGCCGTGAACGGACTGCCCTTTCCCTTCGCGTGTTTCCCCGTCCGCTTGCCCGGCGGTGCGGCCAGGAAATTAGGTTGGCTCGCGGCAACCCTCTTCGCTTCCGCTGCTTGCTCGCGCTCTTCCGAATCCGCAAAACGTGCGTCCCAGTCCGCCACCGCCAAATCATACTCGCGTTGCGCAATCTGCTGACAGATCGGCGAGAGATAGTAAGCCACAAAATCCGGATCATTTGCGAATTCTGCGGAAATTTGACTGATATGATGCGGCTTCGGCGGTTGAGGACGTTTGAATCTAAAGTCCGAACGCTTCGGCATGAGAGGCTTCACCAACTCCGTGAGCAGCCGCACACTTGGTTTTTTCTTAAACAATTTCTCTGCGAGGCGAGCTCCATAATCCAGCGACCAATGCTCAGAATGAGGGTAAAAATCGTGATCCGTCGGAGTTGTCGAGGTCAGCACTTCTCGAAATTTCTCAGTCTCCGCCACCGTCAACTTTTTGGTGAGTTTCTCTTCATTCGTGAAGCGCCCTGGATCGAGTGCCTGATTTTTTAGGAGAGAGACGTAGGCCCGAGAAACCTTGAATTCCTCGGCGAGGAGCAGACTTTTCTCTCCGGCAAGCACGCGGCGGACGATTTCGTCCCGTTGTGACTGATTCAAGCGCTCGTGTCTATTTCCTGCCATGCGTCCTGTTTCTCTGAAGATTTCCCAATTCTGCGGGCCCGCGTGCATCACCGGCAGAATGTCGTTTCGCTAAATTCGCACGCCATTGGGGGAGCATCGTTCCGAATCCGTAAAATTAAACCTTACCGCTCTATGCTCATAAACCTTTTCAAATCCATAGGGTTTGAAGAGGTGGCCCGAGACGGATTTGAACCGCCGACACGTGAATTTTCAATCCACTGCTCTACCGACTGAGCTATCGGGCCTTAATCTCCACCACCCTTGCGGGCGAGGCGGCAGTAAGAGGGGCGGCTGAGGCTTTGACAACCGGAAAATCGCTAAATTCGAGATTTTCCAACAGCGACCGTCAATTACTTCAGAAACACTTCCCGCGCCTTCGCCCCTTCGCCGGGGCCGACGATGCCGCGTTGCTCTAATATATCCACCATCCGCGCAGCGCGGGTGTAGCCGAGACGCAGGCGACGCTGGAGCAGCGAGGTACTGGCCTTCTGCTCTTGGCGCACCACTTCGATGCATTTCATGATGAGTTCCTCATCGGCTGCGGAGACGTCATCGTCGTCATTGTCGCCTTCACCATTAATGGAGGCTTGGATTTCTTTTTCAAACTGGGGTTTTGCCTGGGTGGCGCAATGGTCGATAAGGCGCTCGATCTCGGCGTCCGTCACGTAGGCACCTTGGGCGCGCTCGAGTTTGGCGGAGCCGGGTGGCAGATAGAGCATATCGCCCTTGCCGACGAGTTTGTCCGCGCCCTTGGTATCGAGGATGACGCGGGAATCGAGGGCGGAGGAAACCTGAAAGGCGATGCGGGAAGGGATGTTCGCCTTGATGATACCCGTGACCACGTCCGCCCGCGGCGTCTGGGTGGCGATGATCAAATGAATGCCAGCAGCTCGGGCTTTTTGGGCGATCCGGGCGATGCACATTTCCACATCCGCCGGGGCGGTCTGCATGAGGTCGGCAAGCTCGTCGATGAGGACGACGATGTAGGGAAACTTGGAGGGGATGTGCTCTTCGTAAACTTCCTCGTCCTCTTCATCCGCTTCGGGGCCGAGCTCGCCATCGCTGAGAGCCGCAGCCAGCGAGTTCATGTCCTCGTCCGGCTCGTCTTCCATCATCGACCATGGTGGCGCTTGATGGCTGGTAGGGATTGCAGGATCGAGTAATTCACTCGCATCGAATGGAGCTTCAAACTCCGAGCCATCGGCTATCGGCTCTTCGCTGATTGGCTCCGGCTCGGGAGCTGGCTTTGGCTTCTCCGGAATGGGACGGGCGTTGAAGCTGTCGAAATTTCGTACGCCGACTTTGGCAAAAATTTTGTACCGTTTTTCCATCTCGTTGACCACCCACTTGAGGGCGGCCACGGTTTTTTTCGGATCAGTGACGACGGGGACCACGAGGTGCGGCAGTCGGTTATACATCTGCATTTCCACCACCTTGGGGTCCACCATGATGAAGCGCAGCTCGTCCGGGCTGAACTTGAAGAGGATAGACGCAATGATCGAGTTGATGCAGACGGATTTGCCAGAACCGGTAGCTCCGGCGACCAAGCAATGCGGCATGGCGGCAAGGTCGGCGATGACCGTGTTGCCATAGACGTCCTTGCCCAGCGCGAGAGGGATCTTTTTCTTGGAGGAGTTGAAATCCGTGGAATAGAGCAGCTCGTGGAGTGGCACTGCGACTTTCTTGCTGTTCGCGATCTCGATACCGACGGTGTCCTTGCCGGGAATAGGGGCGAGGATATTGATGCGTTCAGCACAAGTGGCACGGGCAATGTCTGCCTCTAACTGGGAAATACGGGAAACTCGCAGGCCAGTGGACGGATAGATCTCGTAGCGGGTGATGGTAGGACCACGGGTGATGGGACCGGCCGTCACTTCGATGCCGAAGGCCTTGAGCGTGTCGATGATGATCTGGCGGGTCTCTTCCTTGTGATCATCGTCCGCATCCGAGTCGTCCACCTCGGGCAGCGGGTCGAGCAGATCGAACTGCGGAATTTGGTAGTTCGGGAAGCGGCCTTCTTGAAGCCCCTGATGCTCCGGCGAGGGCTTACGGCTGAAGGGGTTTTTCCCGATGAGTTCGGGATCGATGGCACGGCGCTGGGAAGCATCGATGATTTCCGGAGTGGGTATCTCGCGCAACGGAAGCATCGTTTGCGGGTCCTCAGCAGCCACTTTAGCGGAAGCTGCGGATTTTGCCGTGTCGCGGTCCTTGCGTCGTTGCTCGCGCTGGCGGTCGCGTTCGGCAACCATTTCCGCTTCGCGGGCTGCGATTTTCCCCGCATCACTGCGATTCTCCCGCCATTCGTGAAACTTGATCCGCCCGAGTCGGTAACAGGCTTTGGTGAAACGGACCGGGTGCTGACCCGTTAGTAAAATCAAGGCAACCAGATAGGTGCTCGTTGCGAAAATCAAGGTCCCCACGCGCCCGATAATGTTAGTGAGCACCAATCCACCGATGCCATGACCGACAATTCCACCCGGACCATTTGGACTGCACTTTTGAGCCCAAGTGCCGAAAAATATCCCAGCGGCATCAAGCCAGATCGAGCCCGCTAACACCAACACACAGAAACCCACCACCGCCCGCGGCCAGATTCTGCGGTCGAATGCCAGCTTGACGATGCCAAACCAAAGAAACCCGACGGAGACAAGATACGCCGCCGCACCGAACAAGAGGATTTGTAAAAACCCAAGAACCCCACCGACGGGTCCAATGAGATTCTCACTCGGTGTCCCCGATTTATCCGCAAGAGGTTCCAAAAATCCACCAATGAGCGGCAAGCGGGCCGGCTTGCACAGATCCGCCGGACTGTATTTCACCAAGGACAGGAGCAGCAACAATCCGGCGGTGATCCAGAGAATCCCGGTGATCTCATTCGACCATCGCGTCGGCTCGGGAAGCTCCCCACGTTTTTTGTTATCCTTGGCTGCCATGTCGCGTCCTGCGCCCAAAGCATCCCCTGACTCGTGCTCAGGAGCAAGATTGTTTTCATTTCCAAAAAATACAGGTTTCCTAAGCAATCTAGGCTTGGAGCATGGGAAACCCCGGATGAACCTTCCTCCGTGCGACTTCTCACGTTGAACATCCAGGAACCTTTGCCGGGTCTCGTCTTGCCAGAAATGGCCACCGACCATGGCCCAGAAGAAGCCGCCCGCCGCTACCGTGCGATCGTGGTGACGACCTTGCGCCAGCTCAGAGGTCTGTCTGATTCGCGTCTCCGGCTCACTGTTGCACCAGCAGATGCGCACGAAGCGGTGCGATTCTGGATCCTCCCGCGCTTGGCCGTAAAATGGCAGGCAGAGGGTGAAATCTTCCGCTCCGAGGGCTGGGAAATCGACTTCGGTGGAAACTCCGATGGTTTTTTGATTCATGCCTCCGGTGAGATTCTCTGCCCCTACCTCGGCGCCCGTTGGGTCCACACCGCTCTGCTTGGCGTCGGCCGGACTACGGATCGAGTCGTCGGCCCAGCGACCGAGGGCGGACACTACTTCACCGCCCATTCTCCGGCGATCACGCTCAATCTCCCGGCACGGGTCTTGCCCGAGTTACCAATCATCCAAGATAGCCAGCACTGGCAGCAAGCACTCGACAGCCCGCTGGGACCAGCGTTGAAGCGAGCGTGGGAGGAAGAAGCCTAGAAATGCTCAAAGCTCTAAAGGCTTGGCACCCGCTGGGCTTGATTTCTCGCCAACCTTTTGATTTTTCTCCACCGTGCGAACAATGAAGCCGAAAATCAGAATGACTAGAATGACGCTATAAAATAGCCAGATGGTATTTTTACCCGCCGTGAATCCATAGTTGTGGAGTCCCACACCCAGGAAATTCACGTGCCACCATGAGAAAGTGACAACAGCCGCAGTGAAGACCGCAGCCAAGTGCAGCCCCCACTCCCGGATGTAACCGCCAAGACGGGCGTGAAGAATGGAAAGAGTCCAAAGCACGATGAGCAATGCCCCGTTCTCCTTGGGGTCCCAGCCCCAGAAGCGTCCCCACGAATCATTCGCCCAGATGCCGCCGAGCACGGTGCCAACGAGCGAGAGAAACAAGGTGAGGCAAATCATCCCGTAAACCGCCCGGGTCAACGAACGGCGGATGTCTTTGTCGCCGTCATCCAGACCTAGGCCACGCATGAGAAGATAGATCACTGACAAAAATGCGCTGAGCAACCCGGCGGAGTAGCCGAGGGTAATTGTGAGCACATGGGTGGTGAGCCAGTAGTTGGAATCCAAGACGGCCACAAGCGGGTCCATGTTATCCTTCGCATCTCCGAGCTCGTAACGACGGGCAAGAATGATTAACAAAGTGCCAAGAATGGGGGCAATTCCAAGAGCGAAGCGGCGGCGGGTCATCCACTCAATGAGCAAGGAAATCAAAACCACGGTGGCACCGATAAAAATGATCGTGTCGTAGAGATTACCTACCGGCGGCCGCTGCATGATCACACTGCGTTTCACGATTGGAATGATGCAATAGATGAGACCTGTCGCCGTAATTGCTAGAGTCATCCAGTAAAGAACGCGACCCGTTTTCCCCTGCCCTACCGTCCACATAGCCAACGCGGTGATGGTGCCAATGATGAAAAAAGCGAGAGCATAGAGGAACCAATTTTTATGATAGTAAATCGCCTCGAGCGGGACATGTCTGTATTCGCCACGAGCCTCAGCGCGCTTGGCAAGGCGATCGCGCACCACAACGAGCTCTTGACGGAAAGTGCCTTCTTCCTGTGTCACAGAGCGAGCGAGCGACTCGAGAACTTTAATATCATCGATGGCAAGCTGAGTATCCTTTTTGGTATCAGTGATGGCACTCATGATCGCATTGCCAGCGCTCAACCAAGTCGGGTCTTTGAGGTCGATTGGGGGAAGAATGAAGAGCCCGAATTTCGCGAAATTCGCCGCATCGAAAACCTGCTCCATCAAAGTTTGAAGATGGGAATCCATCGCTTGTCCGTGAGCTTGCGACTGCGAGATTTGCTGGCGGATTTGAGGTGCGGTGGCCATGACGGCACTGATGTCGGCAGGTTGGTCGGGAGCACCATCTTTGCCGGAGCCATGAAGAACCACACCGAAACGCGCGAAGCTGAAATAACCTAGCAGGCTCTCGTAATTGCGGAGATTGTAAGCGAGATCGATCGTCTGAGTCTGCACGGGATCAAGGGTGTCATCCTGGCCAGAATCCTTTTTGGCTTTTTTGATCGCCTCATAGGACTCCGCGAGTTCCACGAGCTTCTCTCGACCCGGCTCGATGTCCTCATAACTGTAACGATCGCGCTTGCCACGAGGCTTCACGCCGATGGCTTCGAGAACTGCCGAGTTATCGATGCGGAAGGTGGGGAACTTGATAGCGAGTTGCGGCCGGAACAAGGTGTCTACCAACCATGCAGTGGGTTTGATCGTGAATTCCTTGCCACTGCCATCCTCGATTTTCATCGAACGCGCACCGTGCAGGCCGAGCATCGTGAACCCAGCGAAGGTGGAGAGCGGCTTGATGCGCCCTCCATTCTGAATAGGTATCGTTTCTGCGATTTTGAGGGTTTCATCTGTCCATGGGAGGTAACCCTCTACTTTCCGAACTTCACCCTTGGGGGTGTTGTCGATGACGAGATTGATAAAGATCACGACCAG
>JANPAU010000251.1:0-8905 GCA_031430055.1 Akkermansiaceae bacterium
CTCGCCTCCGAAGCAGAAGTCCAAAAACTCGCCCCCGACCAACGCCCGGTCGCCCTCGCAAAACTCGCCAAGGCGGATGGCCTGATCATCGTCGGCATGGACAAGGGCGATCCGAAACTCCCCAAGCTCACGCTCCGCCTCACCTCCACGAACAATGGCCTCGTCCTCCGCTCCCTCATCCTCAGCGGCAAGGAGGACGAATACCCCAAAGTCGCCGAACTCGCCGCCGGTATCCTGCGCTTCCCCTGTGAACGCCTAACAAACCGCGATGCTAAGCCGCCGATCATCGTTTCCTTACTCGGTATTCGCCCGGCTTTTGAAATCGACCGCGCGCTGGAAACCACCCTCAACCTTGCCGTCGCCCAACAGCTTTCCGCGCAATCCGGCATCGCCGTTTCCGAGCGTTGGAAAATGAATGACCTCGTCTTCGAGCGATCTCTCGCAGACGAAAAACCGCAGCCCTTCGCCACCGGCACCGTGTTGCTCGATGGTTCCTACACCCGCAAGGGGGACGAGATGGAAATCACGCTTCGCCTGCGCAATGCCGAATCCGAAAATGGCAAAAAGCTCGTAATCAAAGGTCCAGCCACCAAGCCCGCCGACATCGCCCAACAAATCGCCAAACTCGTCGCTACCGAGTCCGGCCAGAGCGGGGAAGCGGTCGCATGGAATGCACTCGAAGAAGCCAAGCAATATTCCAACCTAGGCGGCTGGTTGCGCCAGCGGAATCAAGGGAAGCAATCCGCTCAAGCCTATGAGACGGCGCTAGCACTCGGGCTAGGCGATGTGTTTGTCCTTCGCGCTCGAGTCTGGGCCTATCAGAGTATTCTGGGCGAGGTCGGTAGTTATACGGTCGCTCGCAAGGACGTGGATGGGTGGGACCGACTTCCGAAGCATGAGTTCAAGGAAAAGCTCATGACCGCCATCCGGATGACGCAGGTCGCCATTGAGGCGCTCGACGTTAAATGGGGCGGCGCGACGCAGCAGGAGTATGCGAATAATGATCGAAACTTCATCCTCGTCCAGACTTTCGACTTTAACATGCAGGCGCTCCAAGCCTTGTGCATGAGGCGGGAGCAACTCGAGCTGGCGACCGAAGCACGGACGCTCCGCGCCCTGTCCCGCGAGCTGCTGGCCAAGAGTGAGGCAGAACTCCAGAATAGCTTCGCTGGCGACTTCGTGCAGCGTTTCTACATGCACGACACGCCGGAGGAAGCGGCGGTGGATCTGCGGAGCCTACTCGATCTGAAGAAGCTCGGCGATGAGCATTGGTCCAAAGGTTCCGGCCTGCGAAGCAAGTTCTGGCTGACTTGCGGTGAACCCTCTCTCCAGCGCTTCGTGGACTGGTCCTCCACCGACAACCGCGCAGGTGAAGCCGCTTGGAAGCAGTTCATCGGGGAACTTAAGAATTCGAAACTGCTGCTGAACCGGCTGGATGGTCTGGCTTTCGCCTTCCAGTCCAGTCATGGCAAAACCGAGAATGAAGAAATTCTCCGAAGTGTCTGTGATCTGTTGGATGCGAACTGGGAGCTGCTTCTCACTCCAGAGGGGCAGATGAGCTTTTACAGCTTCACTTACTTCTACCGAAACTCCGCGAATCATGCGCAGTATCTTGAGTTTAATCAATGGCTGGCAAGTTGTATCACCCGTATTTTCGAAAGTGGCCAGTGGGTCGGACGCGCGACCATTTTTATGGCGAGCTCAGCGATCACGGATTGGGGCAAAGAAACCGCTGATGGAACTCCGCTGGTGCCGGATTCACTGGCTCTACCGTTGCTGATCGCTGTCGAAAACTACATCCAGTGGGCGAAGGCCGATCCCAGGTGGAAGCAGCATTACCAACCCTCAGATCACAAGCCTGTTGAGAATTACCTTGAGAGGCTTCCCGGGGAAATCATCCTCGCGTATCCCAAACTCAAAGAGCAAAGGATCAAAGCCCGTCCCGTCGTCGCAGGAGCACCTCCCATCCGGGCGTGGAAGCCAGAGGGTCCGGGACTTTCCGATTCGAAGAACTGGTTGTTCGGCGAGGTCATGATTTCCTCGGGAGACTCCCTGTTTGTTCCGATGATCAATCAAGGTGTCATTGAACTGAATACCCACACTATGGCGGTCAAGCGGGTAATGGCACTGCCGCTGCCTGGATTTAATTTTATCGGAGGCATCTCGCATAATAGGAAGTCGATGATCATGAACATGAAGGACCGCATGTTCACATGCCCGTTAGACGGCGATGGCAAGTCTTGGACGGAGCTTCTCACGCCCGGTGTGACAAAAGAGGATTCACTCACTTGGTGTGTCAGGGGATTTGACGATGAATTTTTCGTGGGGTCCTGCATCACCCGCTTTGAAGTAAAATCACCGCGAATGCTCGCGGGTATAGCTCGTGACGGAAAGTTGACCTGGCTTGCATCCAGTGACCGAAGACCCGCGCTCAATCCGCTTGATGAAATGAATCCGAGAAGCACTCTACTCGCCTATCGAAACGCGGCTGGAAAGACCATGATCCTGATGACACAGTCGAACGGACGCACCCCGTTAATTGAACTGGAATCCGGCAAAGAGGTTTCATCCGTGGCGACTAGTGGTGTGGCACAGATGCGTGGGGAAATACCGCTTTACTGGAATGCCACACGGGAGGAGGGAATCGCCTGCTTGCTCGCCTTCGATCCCGCGCGGGAGCAGCCGTGCTTGGTGTTCAAGTCCAACAAGGGCGCGGAAGATCTACCTGAAATCTGGAAGGACGCGAATCCGCTTTATGATGCCGCGAAGCCGGAGTTCCGGGGGGCGTTTGTCGCGGCCGTCGCCCATGGCGGTTACCTGTGGTTACTCAGACGCGAGCTGGAGGAACCTCAAAAATTTGAGAAAAACGATCCCAATGCGTTTCGCTTGGTCCGCGTGGGATTGGATGGAAGCGAGGTGCTCACCGTGCCGCTTCGCTACGAGGTGCCCGAGGAGATCCGCAAGTTACCGAAAACCGGACAACAGAAAGAGCAAGCCAGTCTGGATCGGCCAGTGATCAACGTCCGCAGTTTGACAGCCACCACCAAAGGTTTGTTTTTCGCATCGTCAGGAAACGGGGGACTCACTTGGTCAGGTGCCCGTGCCATAGGTGGCGATCTGGTGCCAGTCCTCCTTTATGTCACTTGGGAGGATATCCAAGCGTGGCTCGCGAAGAACGGCAAGTGACGGCCGATCGCATTCAATGACCTTTCCCTTTGTCATCTTTCTTTCACGCCGCCCCGCTTGAAACCTTCTTTTTAATGGCACCTCCGTGCCAGTCGGCATGGTCATTAGGGTCAGGTTTCGCATTTCAACAAAATCACCCTCCTCACACCCGAACGACACCGAGGCGACCCTGAAAATCACACGGGCGTGCTAGCCACGCGAACTGCGTTGGTGTGGACCCCATGGCGGGAAAATGGGGGCAATGTGCAAATCTTGACAAAAATAAAATATGCCAAAAGGACAGGCCCCCAAGAAACCGAAGCAATGACTCTCAACCCATTCCCCCCCAAATCAAAAATCATCAACTTGTCCGTCGTAGCTTCAGCGAAGTCGGATCAACTCTTCTTGTCTCCTCGCAAAGCAGGAACTCGCGACCCGGAAAACGGCGGCCGCTTTACCGTGAAAAAATACCACTCCGCCAAGACCGCCACACCGCCTGTCTTTTTCTCTCAAATTTCAGCGTCTCGACTTTTCAGATTTTCAGCTTGGTACCCCGCTGTGCAGTGATTTCCAAGCTTCCCCTTTGCTGTTCACCCGGCAATACAGTAAGCTGGCTTTACGAAAGTAACCTTTCAGATTCCTAATGACCTCTACCGTGAAGTGAAAGCCGAAACGGCGAGGGATGGTCGCACCGTGCGCGAGGTGACCATCAGCCTCTTCGAACAATGGCTTCGACAGAAAAAGCAGCCGGCCCTTCATACCACTTCCATCGATTGGGAAAGCTTTCAAGCACCCCTATCCCACTTGATTCCAGACCAAGTGAGCGATCACAGCATCGAAGCCATGAGGAAATCCATCACCTCCCTATGGAATGAGCCTTCCTGAAATCCGCTCGTCGCTGGACGAATGAACCATGGACCGGAATAGACAGCACATTTTCGACATTGACTGCGTCCATGCGGTTAGCGGCCTTGCCGGAAGTCTTGGAGTTCGCTATCACTCTCTTGACATTCTGCTTTCTCAAGTCCTTTGGGCTTTCCTCAGATCGGCGAAAGTTTTTGACCGCATTGCCTTCACTAAACACCCTGTAATCTAATAGTTTAAATTTTGGCAGGTGACTTTTTTGACCCCTATCGAGCACTACTGGCACCCAGCCCTGAAAGATCCTCCGCCGCTGAGTGCTCAGGGAATATGGATCTTCCCTGGCGACTTCGCGTCTCCTGGTTGAAAGGCTCCGGTCGTTCGGTCGCTAACTTCCAACTGATAGACCCCCTTGAAACCGCGCCAAGCAATTTCACCATTAGCATTGGTTGTGAGAGTCTTGCGAGTCTGCCAGCGTTTACCGACCCACTCTTCCCAAATTTTTCCAGCGGCTTTGATGGTCCAGTCCTTTTTCCAAAGCGCCGCTTCCGGGATCCAGTGACTGCCTTCCCAGAAGCCCCATAACAGAAATCCATCATAGGCAGAATGGCTGAAGCAGGCGATTAGGCTGTCGCGCAGATAGTCTGCTGCCAACTGTTCATCGCCGTTGGTCACGACGTCGTATTCGGTGATGACTTGCTTGGGCACGACTGCGGCAAAGCGATGGGTGACGCGCAGCAATTCCTCGGGGGAGGGCAGGAAGCTGCTGTTGAAATGCGCCTGATTTCCGAGCCCATCCACGCGCACACCGTCGCGCTTGAGTTTCGCGAGAAGTTCGTAGGTCTTATCCTGCTGCGGTCCAGGGCGGAAAAGTTGATCCTCGTTGATACAAATCGGGAGACTCGTTAGGCGTCGTGCCTCGTGGAAGACGTCCATGGACAGGGCGGCGAGAGGACCACCTTTTTCCCCCAACAGCTCCGCACCACCCCACCCGATCGGATGGTTGATAGCATCCCATTCGGTCACTCGGTCGCCGACGAACGCGATACGTTCACGGATACTCTCCATATAGGTTTTTCGGAGTTTTTCCGGATCACCAAGACGTGAGTGCGTCCAGCCGTCGACAGCTTCTTGAATAAGGTAGTGACCGCGAATAGAAATATCGTGAGTCTTGAGCCACCTGAAACTATCGTCTAACTGATCTCTTCCTTTTTCATCATCTGGGAAAGTGTCTGGCTTGAGGTCGTTTTCAAAAACCACCCGACTGCACGTGCGCTTTACAATTTCCCGATAGCGTTCGCCATCGCTGCCCTCCACGGTCAACATGCCGCGCGTGACGCAGGTGCCAAAGCCAAAAGCGTGGCGATGCAGAAACACGGTGACAGGAGTGTTCGCTAGTGGTTTACCGTCGGCACCGATTACTTGCATGGAGTAGTCCGCCATGCGGATTTTCTCAATGCGAGCGAGCGCCTTATCCCGCCACGGCGCGGTAACCTCACGCCCCTCGTAGGTGCTCTTCTGGCGAGGAAGTTTTGTCAGATCAAAATCCGGACCGTAATTTAACACGCGGATGGCTGCGATTTCGGTGCTTTGCTTCTGATCGCCAAGCATGAGGATGAGTTCGCCTTTACCTTCCGGGATGTCGGTGGATGCGATGAAGGGCTGGTTGATCTGCTCCCAAGTGTCGCCGGGCATCGCGGCATCCGTCATGCCAGTACTCGTATAAGGCGGACTGGAAAATTGCAACTTCGCGGTGACCCGCCCGCTGCCACCAGACGCGCAGCGGGCCATGTAACTGACCAGCAACCGATCATTTTTTTTAACAGTTTTTGATATAATCGGCACAGCGAGGCTCGTATCCCAAGGCTGGTCAGGTGACGGATGAATCACAGTGACGTGCGTAGCCTCGGTGAACGGACTGTTACTGACGCGTATATGAACGGCGGAATTCCCACCGTTAACCCGGGCGGAGACTCGGGCGGCGGCATCGACCAGATCCCCTCCCCCGGGTGGCGGGGTGCCTACTGCGTGAAGCATGATGGTGAGAGCCGCGAAGACAGCGAGTGTGGTGTGCATGAGATAGATGATGTGGCAGTGAGCTTAAGGAAAAACTGAGGAAACGACCACTACCCGAACGAGGAGAAGCCGAATGTCTTGACCTGTGGCAAGCGAGAAGTTCCAGCATTCTCATTTTCAGCTTTTCATCACATTGCCCCCGTCCCGCAAATCCCCTGATTCGTTGCACAGATTTCACTTCCGGCAGACTCTCCCCTTGAAAAGCATTTCTTCCATGCCTATTCCTCGCGCGGGACGCGAAATTGTCTCTTCTTAAATGCCATGAACGCCCTTACCCGTTGTCTCGATACTTATTGGTCCTCCTCCATCGGGAAAAAGCTCATCGTCGCCCTTACCGGACTGGCGCTTGTCATCTTTCTCGCGGGCCATTTATCAGGAAATCTGCTGATGTATGTGGGGCGTGAGGCTTTCAATGAATACGCGCACTTCCTCCACACCATGCTGCACGGAGTCGGCGTGTGGATCGCCCGGATCGGGCTGTTGGTCATGCTTGTGCTCCACGTCGCGGCGACGATTTCGCTGACTCGCCAAAACCGCGCTGCCCGCCAGCCTTACGAATACAAGGCTACTCAGAAAGCTACGAAATCCTCCCGGATCATGATTCTCTCAGGGCTGACGATTCTCGCATTCGTGATTTTCCACATCCTCCACTTCACCGTCCGCGTCAATTCTGACCTTGCGGCTCTTGGCGCGACGGACCCATTCGGCATGGTCGTGGTGGGATTCAAGAATCCTTTGGTGGTCCTCTTTTACATCATCTCCATGACGCTCCTTTGCTCCCACCTCAGCCACGGCGTCGCTTCGATTTTCCAAACCTTGGGCCTGCGATCCAAAAAAGTCCAAGGGACGATCCGCACGTTTTCCCTCGGATACAGCCTGATCATCTGGGCTGGCTTCATTTCCATCCCAGTCTCCGTGGTCTTCGGAATCATTAAGCTCTAACTCTTTCATCACCATGTCCATCGTCCTCGACAGCAAAATCCCATCCGGCCCGCTTGATCAAAAATGGTCCAAGCACAAGATGGACTCCAAGCTCATCAATCCAGCAAACAAGCGGAAATTCACCGTCATCGTCGTCGGATCAGGCCTCGCAGGTGGTGCCGCTGCTGCCTCACTCGCGGAAATGGGCTACCAAGTGAAATGCTTCTGCTACCAGGACAGCCCGCGCCGCGCCCACTCGATCGCTGCGCAAGGTGGGATCAACGGCGCAAAAAACTACCAGAACGACGGTGACTCCGTACACCGGCTTTTCTACGACACCATCAAGGGCGGCGACTTCCGTGCCCGCGAGGGAAACGTCTATCGCCTCGCTGAAGTTTCCAATTCAATCATCGACCAATGCGTCGCCCAAGGAGTGCCCTTCGCCCGCGAATACGGCGGCCTGCTCGACAACCGCTCCTTCGGTGGCTCGCAGGTGTCCCGCACTTTCTACGCCCGCGGCCAGACCGGGCAACAACTTCTCATCGGATGCTACCAGGCACTCGAGAAGGAAATCCACAAAGGCGGTGTGAAAATGTATCCGCGTACCGAGATGCTCGATCTCGTGCTCGTCAACGGCCACGCCAAGGGCATCGTCGTCCGAGATCTCAATACCGGCACCATTTCCACCCACGCAGCAGACGCAGTCATCCTCGCCACCGGCGGCTACGGCAACGTCTTTTTCCTCTCCACCAATGCGATGGGCTGCAACGTCACCGCCGCTTGGCGCGCCGCCCGCCGTGGAGCGCTTTTCGCCAATCCCTGCTACACCCAGATCCACCCGACTTGCATCCCCGTCAGCGGTGATTACCAATCCAAGCTCACTCTGATGTCCGAGTCGCTCCGCAACGACGGCCGAATCTGGGCACCGAAATCCGGCGAAGTCGCCGAAAAACTCCGTAAGAAACTCATCACCGCCGCCGATGTCCCCGAGGACGATCGCGACTATTTCCTCGAGCGAAAATACCCGTCCTTCGGCAACCTCGCGCCGCGCGACATTTCCTCCCGCGCCGCCAAGGAAGCCTGCGACGACGGCCGCGGTGTCGCTCCCACCGGCCTCGGCGTTTACCTCGATTTCCGCGACGCCACCAAGCGCCTCGGCGAGGACACCATCCGCTCCCGCTACGGCAATCTCTTCCAGATGTATGACAAAATCGCCGGCGAGGACCCCTACAAGGGCCCCATGATGATTTACCCCGCCGTCCACTACACCATGGGCGGACTCTGGGTGGACTACAATTTGATGTCCAACGTCCCCGGCCTGCACGTGCTCGGCGAGGCAAATTTCTCCGACCACGGAGCCAACCGCCTGGGCGCATCCGCCCTCATGCAAGGTCTTGCCGATGGCTACTTCGTCATCCCCACCACCATCGCCAATTACCTCGTCACCCAGAAACCCGGCAGCATTTCCACCGAGATGCCCGAGTTCAAACAAACCGAAACTGAGACTCGCGAACGCATCAACAAACTGTTCTCCATCAAGGGCAAGCGCACTGTGGATTCCTTCCACCGCGAGCTCGGCATGACGATCTGGGACCAGTGCGGTATGGCCCGCTCTCGGGAAGGACTCACTCAAGCTCTTGAGAAAATCCCTCAAATCCGCGAAGAATTCTGGGAAAACGTGCTCATCCCCGGCTCCGGTGCCAATGCCAATATGGAACTCGAAAAAGCCGGTCGCGTCGCGGACTTCATCGAATTCGGCGAAGTCATGTGCTACGACGCCCTCGCCCGCGAAGAATCTTGCGGCGGCCACTTCCGCACCGAGCACCAATTCTTCGAGACCAGCCCGGAAGTCATCTCCGGCAGCACCCAAGCCGGTGAAGCC
>JANPAU010000252.1:0-12565 GCA_031430055.1 Akkermansiaceae bacterium
GGTCCCGTGAGGGATACTGAAAGCGAACCATTGGAAAACCGGACACCACCACCAGTGAAAGCAACGTCCCACTGGTCTTCAATCTTGCTATCGGTTAGACGGACACCCTTCGCTTGATCAGTATGAATATAGGGAAGGTCATGCCATCCAGTGTAAAGTGCGATGGGGCTGAAAACCGACTCGCGCGAAAACGCAATCCCGAACCAGCGATACCGTTGCGGCTGCGCATTAGGCAAGCGGACGTAAAATGTCCCTGGGATTGCTGGCGGTCGAAGTAACTCCGCCTGAATTGGCTTCCCGTCGAGCGTGGCGGTCACAACGTAAGCCCGGGACGACAAGAGTGGTTGTGCGAAGAAAAGGCATGCACCAGATAATAGCGTGAAAAGAGCGACAATCCAAAGGACACGTTTGAGGTTCCGCTTCATGGTACTCTGAATTCTCTGCCTATCAGGTTTTATTCGTGGCGTGTAGGGATGTGATATTCAAATTCACTTTGTTCGATAGGATTGGCTGGGATTCCTTGATTTGACAAGGCTTTTCTGGGTGGCAAGTGCGTATATCCGGTGAAGCCGAACCGGGTACCGACGGTTGACATGCCCTAGCAGATATCGCGGGGTTGAGGGGAGGGAAATGAGGAGAACTTGGTAATTGGAGCGATGTGAGTGACGGGAGCTGCTGGGTAGGTGGGCTTTAAAATGGAAACCTTGATTGAAAAACAGGCAGGGATGCCTGTGTCACCCATGAGCTTGGGGGGCTTTGGGGGGCTTCAAGCTAAAAACTGTTCATAAGAACACTTTTTATTTGACTCGGGTTTCTAGAGTTGCTTCTTGGGTGTTTATGAAGGTCGTCAAGTCACGGTGGTGATGGAGAAAGGTGTTTCAACCCCCTTCTCCTTAAAGAAGTCCAAATCGATCAATTGGCAGTTCACCCACTAGAAAACTCGGATCAAACTCAAATCACTTTATCCCACAATTTAAATTTTACGCGACACTAGGAAATCACCATCCCCGCCCTCGACCGCCTGCGATGTCAGGCTTTTGATCGATTTTCCTTTTGCCCGGCGAGGTTTGCGGGTGTTTGATGAATGCGTTCATGAACATCGGTATCGCTCAAATCAACTCGATCATCGGGGACTTTCCCGGCAATGTGAAACGCATCCTAGCCGCTTACCGAGAGTGTCTCGAAGCGGGCGCAGATTTGGTGGTCACGCCCGAGCTTTCCCTAGTCGGCTATCCGCCACGGGATCTGGTTTTCAAATCGCAATTTGTGCCTAAGTGCCTGCAAGCGCTGGATTACCTCGCCGGCGAGATCCGCGAAGTGCCTTTGCTAGTCGGTTACGTCGACCACCATCATCCGTCGCATCCCGGCAAGCCCTTCCGCAACGCCGCCGCTTGGCTGGAAAACGGGCAAATCCAGCACCGGATTTGGAAAACTCTGCTGCCTACTTACGATGTCTTCGATGAACGCCGCTACTTCGAGCCCGGTGATTTCTGCGATCCCATTCTTTGGAAAGGGCAGCGCATCGGCGTGACGATCTGTGAGGACATCTGGACGGAGGACTATTTGCAACGCCCGTTCTACGACCGCGACCCCGTGGAAGAACTCACGGCAAAAGGCATCGACCTGCTTCTCAATCTAAGTGCCTCTCCCTTCCACCTCGGCAAGCCGCTACTACGCCGCGCGATGATCGGCGGGATCGCCCGCAAGGCCAAGGTGCCGGTGGTTTACTGCAATGCGGTGGGAGCCAATGATCAACTCGTTTTCGATGGTCATTCACTTGTCACTGATGGAAATGGCCACATTACTACGCAAGCTCCGGGATTTCTCGAATCCTGCACTGTCGTGGATCCCTTTTCCACCACCACCGAGGATACTCCCCTCACCTCTTGCGATTCCGAGCAACTCTATGAAGCCCTGGTGCTCGGCGTCCGCGATTATGTCACGAAATGCGGATTCTCAACCGTCTGCCTCGGCCTGAGCGGCGGGATTGACTCGGCACTCACCGCCACCATCGCCGCAGATGCGCTGGGTCCGGAGAACGTCCGCGGCCTTACAATGCCGAGTCCCTATTCATCGCGAGGCAGCGTGGACGATTCCTTCGCCCTCGCCAAGAACCTTGGCATCCGCTGCGACGAGGTGCCCATTCAAAATGCTTTCGAGTCCGTGAAAGCCACCCTGCGCCCGATTTTCGAGGGGAAACCCGAAGATGTCACCGAGGAAAATATCCAAGCCCGCCTGCGCGGACTCATGCTTATGGCCCTTTCTAACAAGGAGAATCACCTCCTCCTCACCACCGGCAACAAGAGCGAACTCGCCGTGGGCTACTGCACCATCTACGGCGACATGTGTGGCGGCTTGGCAGTGATCTCCGATCTACCCAAAATCAAAGTTTACGAAATCTCCCGCTGGATCAACCGCGAGCGGGAAATCATCCCTTGGAACACCATCGACAAGCCACCCAGCGCCGAACTCCGCCCGGATCAAAAAGACCAAGACACCCTACCTCCCTACGAGATTCTCGATGGCATCCTCTCGCTCTATGTCGAGCACCAGCTTTCGGCCAATGAGATCATCTCCCGTGGCTTTGAAGAAACCACCGTCCGCTGGGTCCAGCGGCGAGTGGACTTGAATGAATGGAAACGCCATCAAGCCGCGCCAGGGCTCCGCGTCACCTCCAAGGCTTTTGGCATCGGTCGCCGGATGCCCATCGTGCAGCGATTTGGCAGTTGACCCAATCACCAAGCGACTTCCCCGAATGAAACTCCCCGCTGCCCTCAAGATCCTGGGACTTGGTCCCGAAGAAGATCCACTCTCCCACCTCGACGACTTCAAGGGCGCTCGCGAGCGCATTGCAGAGTTGGTTCGCACTGCGCCGAATGAAACGTTCGCTCTCCGCTATCAGGAGTGGCTCATCGAGTTTGACCAAGCGCTCGCCGCCCTTCAGGAAGACCTCGAAGCCAAAAGTCTATCAGCTCCGCCGCTGCCTTCGGTCCCGCTGCCGCAAGCCGCCATCGAGCCGCCAATCACAGATCTCGATGATTTAGAAATCGCAGAACCCTCACCCAGTCGCGGGCTATCTTATTTCGCTTGGTTCCTCGTATTCATGACGGGTGCCAGCGGCGGCGGCTGGATCTATCTGAAAAATGAACAAGCCAAGGAAGAACGACGCTTGACTCGCATCGCGTTCTTGGAACGCAGCGGCTCGATTTTTATCGAAAATCGCCGCTGGCAGGATGCGGCCAACATTTTTTCCGAGATCGAGCAAATCTCACCGGCATCCGATCTCGCCCAGCGCGGGCGCCGCGACATCGAGGCAGGCATGATCGAAGAACAAACCCAGTTCGTCGGCTACTGGACGGGTCAAGCCATCGCCGAGCTTGAGGCAGGACGACTCGACGAAGCAGCCTCCGCCGCGCGCCAAGTGCTCGATAAATTTCCTAACGAAAAGGAAGCCACGACTCTTCTCGAACGAGTCGCCACGGCACGAGTCAATCAAGCCCGTGCCTCCACTCTTCGCACTGCCCGCGAAGCACTCGACCAACGAAAATGGAACCTTGCCGTGAGCACTGCGCAACAGATCCTCGACACCACGCCCGATGATCCAGATGCCAAATCCATCTTCGCCGATGCCACCACCGCGCTTGGAAAAGCTGCTGCCGATCAGGCGAAAGCCGCAGAGCTTCTAAAAATGGCCATTGCCCGTGACCAAGGACAGTTCGACCAGCAAGCCCTCGATTGGCTGCGAGAAGCCAAGTCACTCGCCCCCGAGAACCCCGAAATCACCTCCCGTCTCGAAACACTCTCCAGCTACACACGCACCCTGCGGGTCCCCGGTGATTTCGCCAGCCCCGAGGAAGCCCTCGCCAGCGCCCGCCCTAACGACCGCATCCTGCTCGGGGCCGGCACTTGGAAAGGCCCACTCCTCGTCAACACTGCGGTGGACTTTCAAGGCACCGGATTCAAAGACACCCGCATCGAGTGCTCCCCGGACCATGGCAGCGCCATCACCATCGGCCCCGATGCCCGCGGTGCCCGAGTCAGTGGTATCACCTTCCGTCACGAATCGTTCGCCGCCGGTGCCGACCGCTTCTCCGCCGCACTCGTCCGTGGCGGCAGTGCCACTTTTGTGGATTGCCGTTTCATCGACGCAAGCGGTCACGGTCTAGCAGTGATCGAAGGCGGGCAAGCCACCGTCAGTCGGTGCCGCTTCGCTGACAACGGCTGGAATGGCATCGCCGCGATCGGCCATGGCAGCACACTCGAAGTGAGAGATTCAGAATCCTTGAACAACTTCGAGCACGGCATCGAATCTTGGGACGGTGCTGCGATCATCCTGATCAACAACCGCTGCGAGGCTAACAGCCGAAATGGCATCCACGTGGACAACCAACTCGCGTCAGCCACCCTCGAGGGCAATCAACTGATCGCAAACCGCGAGTTCGGGCTGGTGCTCGCCAGCGCCGGCACCGGTAAAATTTCCGGGAACCATGCCCGCGCCAATCTACTCGGCGGCTTCGTCATCCGCATGAAGGCCGCGAATGTGCCAGTCATTTCCAACGAGGCCACACTCAATCAGGGCCCCGGCCTGGTCTTAGAAAAAGGTCTGGCTCCTCCATCATATGCCAGCAATTCCATCTCCAAAAACAGCGGCCAACAAATTCTCCCCGCTGCGGACTTGACCACACCGGCAGAACCGGCAGTCGCTCCGGCATCGGTTTCACCCCGTTCCGAGCCCTAGAGTCTTCACCCCTTGACCCGGCCTAGATGCCCGCCGTTGCTCGAAAATCCCCGCATCGGGTGGATTTTGTTCCTTGATCCCAGCGAATCCGACTTGCCCTTCGTCCTCGGGCGAGGCAAGGAGGGGAAGTGATGCGCGACCTATCAGCCAAACCGGCATGGCAGGAAAAGGATCTGGGGCTACCGCTTCCGGATTCTCCTCACGCATGTTCCGTATGTCTGCCCACTTGGAATGCGATCGTCGGCTACGAAGAAGGTCGCGAGAAGATCGTGAAACGGTTAAGAACTGGCTATCCTAGGTTTTTCAAACACCCGGTCGTCGAGCGTCTGTTCGCCGCCGCCAAAGCGGAAGTGGCGAGCGAGCATGAAGACGTCATCGTATTGCCCACTCGGGCCGCCGTGCAGCGTGCGCATCGCTGGGTGGAGCGCCGCGCACAAACCGCCGTTAGGATTACCAGCTTCCACGGCTTGCAAGTCCTCGTCGTCCCCACCAAGGCTAAGGCGGATGCGGATGCGTATTGGCGGTTCGCGGGAGAAATTGTTAGCAGCCGACAGGCGCAGGACTTTCTCGATGAGAATCTCAGAGAAGGCTCAAAGTCACATTTGATCGCCCGCTCACTCTCCAGTTTCACCGGAGTCGCACCGGACCATACTTTCATTTTTAGCAGTGGTATGGCCGCTGTCACCGCCGTCTTGCGGGCACTCCCCGGAATGCTCGCAGGCAAGAAAACCCTACAACTGGAATTCCCGTATGTGGACTGCTTGAAAGTCCAAGAGCTCTTCGGTCACGGCGTGGTCTATCTGAATGAGGCCACCGGAGAATCCTTCGACGAGGCACTCATGCGCATCCGCCAAGGTGAGTTCGCCGGAGTCTTCACCGAAGTCCCGAGTAATCCTCTGCTCCGCACCATCGACCTTCATCGCGTGGCAAAAGCCTGCCAAGATAGCGGCACCCCCTTGATCGTGGACGACTCCGCCACTGGCCCGCTGAATGTCGAGGCACTCCGCTTCGCCGATGTGGTGACCAGCAGCCTCACCAAATGGATTTCCGGAGAAGGCGATGTGATGGCAGGCATGGCCACCGTCCGGCCCGATTCGCCAGTCGCGAATGCCCTGCGTGCCTCGCTGGAAGCAGATGCCACCGAGAGTGCGCCACTCTACATCGGCGATGCCGAAGTGTTGCTCTCGAATCTTAAAGGCTACGCCAAGCGCATGAAAACGGTCAATGCCAATGGCCACGCCCTCGCCTCCTGGCTCGCCAATCATCCCGCCGTGGCGGAAGTCTGGCATCCGTCGCTTACCCACACTGCGAATTACGAGGCAGTCATGCGCAAAGGCGGCGGCTACGGCGGATTGATGTCTTTCGTTTTAAAAAATCCGAAGAAAACTCCCAAGGTTTACGACACCCTTCCGCTCAGCAAAGGCCCCAGTTTCGGCACCCCTTTCACTCTCGTTTGCCCCTACACGCTGCTCGCACATTACCACGAGTTAGAGTGGGCGGAAGGCTGCGGTGTCTCCGCCAATCTACTCCGGGTGTCCTGCGGCCTTGAACCGATCGAAACGATCCTCGCCGCGTTCGAAGTCGCACTTGCCCACGGCTGATTTCCAAAGAGACAGGATTCCCCCCTCTCCTTCTGGCATCCGCTACTCGTCGCCGATATGTCACAACCCTATCTCTCGCTGGAAGCTGAATTGCACGATGCCTTTTGGGAAGCGGAAGATGATGGCTCAGAGGTGCGGCTGATGGCTGAGTTTTTGAAAAAATTCCCCGGACGGGCTTTAGAAATCGGCTCTGGTTCGGGGCGACTGATGTTTTCCTTGATAGAAATGGGCTGGGACGTGGAAGGTCTGGAACTCTCGCAGGACATGCTGGACTTGGGAAAAATCCGGGCGCGACGCTTGGGTCTCCAAGCCATCGTCCATGCCGGAGATATGACGAGCTGGAGCGATGGCCGGAAATTCTCCGCTCTGCTAGCACCCGCATTTACCCTGCAACTCGCCAGCGATCCAGCAGCGACGCTGCGCCACTGGCACAGTCTCTTGGAAAACCACGGCGGACTCTATCTGACGGTTTTCATGCCATACGCCGAGCTTCTGGGCGATCTACCGGAGAACCAGTGGTATGAAGACCACAAGATCACCCTACCAGACGGCCGCGCCGGCCTCCTGGAAACGCGCCATCAGCTGCACAAGCAACGCCAGATCGTCGAGCGCGAGCACCGCTATTCGCTCTCCGGTGATCCGCCTCTGACCCATCACTCACGGCAGTCCATCCGGTGGATCGAACACACGCAAATCATCCCCATGCTCCACGCCTGCGGCTTCCGGGTGGATCGGTTCATCGTGGACTTCGATCCGAGCCGCGTCGTTTCTGATCCAGACCAAGTCGATTTTGATGGAATCCTGACCTACTTCGCCACCCGGGTTGCGTCAGAAGTCTAATGTCTCGTGTTGCCCCTAACAGGAAGAAGCCGCCCGCCTGGCCGTGGGGGGTGAGGTGGCCGGAGGATGCGAGTGATAACGAGCCTGACTTCGTGCTGCCGCGGGGGCTGCATGCCGTAGGGAACTGGTTACTGCGGCGGGTAATGCTGCCGAGGGTATTCCCCGAGGGAACATCCGGGGAGGGAGGAACCCGCTTGCGGGAGGCACCCGGACCGAGATGCAGCATTACACCGCGCACGTCACATGGACCCGCAGGCTAGCAGCACACGTGATCAGCACGCAGCGGGATGTTTGGCGATGCGGAGCGACGATCTTCGGGGAGTTGCCGGACCAATCTAACTAACTATTATTTCAAATTCTAGGGCTGCCTCCGTCGATTTATGATTTTAAGGATGATAAGCGTAATGAAATAATAACTCATGAAGCTAGCTACCGCACCGACGAGAATTCCAATTCCATCATTCTTCAAACCGAGATATACTCCTGTCGAGACACCGATTCCAGCGCCAAGAAGCCAGACCAGTGGGATCCCATTCATTGATCGGGTTCCCGCCGATATCGGCATAAAGGTTCATCCCGCCCGCTTCTCCGATAGGATCGGCAGATAGCCAAACTCCGATCCAATTCATAGGTTTTTCTTGCGTCTAATCGATTTTTTCGGTTTTGGCGAAAATCTTCGAAACAAACTTAATATCAAAAAACAACTTATTAAACTTCCTAGCAATCCTATAATAAAACCTATATAACCATACCTTTGAGAAAGTCCCGCTCCAGAGCCGATTCCTATGCTCAATGTGACAATAACGAAATAAAGTTCTGCCTGATTCATGGGCAATCCTTGGTTTTAGATAAGTTGTATGAGGCTGACCCTACTCCTAATCCAGTTGCAGTTGCGGCACCCAGACTATCAGCAGCAAATGGTGTAAGACCTGTGGTGGCACCTGTTTTCCACCCCTGAGTCATTAGCCCGAAAGGCGAAGGTAATGATGCTCTTGTCCATCCTTGTTGACGCACGATGTCAATTCCTCTACGAACGGGATTCGCATTCCTCGCTGCGTAGTGCCGATATTGGTTGTTTGTAAGCGTTTTCTGGCCGATTTCATACAACCTCTTTCTGAGGCTTGACGATCCCGCTTTTGCGATTCCTTTGGCAGCGCCCGCTCCTCCCATTGCTAGACTGACGCCTGTGCCGGCCCATTCTCCACCCTTGTATGCGTTAGAGCAAGGATCAGAGTAATCGTCTCCATACATTGACTCACGAGCGAGACCGTTTAGACCGAAGCTAAGATTGTCTGCCATCCCCATTGAGAACTGAGCGGCATTCTCTGCCCAATCCCCTGATGTGCCGTTCCAAGCCCAAAACTCCAAACCATACGGATCCCAACCGTTGATGGGATTTCCAAGAACATAGGCGTAAAGGTTCATCCCACCTGATTCCCCAACCGGATCAGCAGATAGCCAGCGATTCAAGGCTGGATCATACGCTCGGAACTGAGTGAGAACCATTTCTTTCTGGCCGCTTTCGAGGCTTGGAATAGTTACATGCCCGGTGTAACCGAAATCACAACCTCCTGCGTAGGTGCTGGCCGTGTATTGAGCGAGACGTCTCCCGTAGGGGTCATAGTCATAGCGGGCGACGAGTGTATTGGTGCCGCCTTCGGATTTGACAACTTCTCGAATACTGCCGAGGTGATCGCGACAGTAGATGTAGCTCTCCCATGTGCTACCGTTCTTGCGTTGCTCGCCTTGTGCGAAGTATCGGCGGTCGATGGTTGCAGTGTTGGGCGCTGTGCCACTGCGGCTGTCGGTCATCTTGATGCCGTCGAAAAGATAGTAGCGTTTGGCCACCGCGCCACTGTCGGTGTCGATGCGGTCGCAGCGCTGGCCCAAGGCGTTGTATTTGAATTCAGTTGTCTTGCCGGGTGCCCAGGTGATCTTCTTCAGGCGAGAGAGGATGTCCCATTCGTAGCTGCGGATGCCGTCAGAGGTGAGGTTCCCGTCATCGTCGTAGGTAGGATTGCGAGGACTTTGCGCAGCAACATTGATGGTGAATTGATAGTTTGAGCGATTGGCGCTGAAGTCTGAGGCGGCGATGGATAGAAAGTTGCTGCCAGTCTGGAGGGGCACCTCAGTTTCAAAACGGTTGCCTTCGAGCATTCGTGCGGGTTTGTCACCGCTGCCGTTCAGCCCGACGGAAACTTGGCCGGGTTCACTGAGGGTGCCTCGGATGAGTGTCTTTCCACCGCCGCCGGTGCTGGTGATTTGGTTGAGGGTATTGTGGGTGCGCTTCGTGATCGCAACGGGGCTGGCCACGTCGGAAGTAATTTGCTCGGTGGTAATGTTTCCGGCGAGATCATGGCCGTAGTCCCATCCGCCTTGGAGTGTGCCGCCAAGGGACTTTTCGGAAACGGAGGTGAGTTGAGACGCGAAGTCATAGTAGGACGACCAGTCGAATGAACGGGTGGAACCGCTCGGATTGGCGAGTGTGGCATCACGCTTCCAAGAGTTGATGCGACTTTGATTGTCGTAGCCGTAGGTGTGTTTGGAAATCACACTTCCACTAGGGAGTTTCGATGTAATCGTGTGGAGTGCTCGGTCAAGGTCGGGTCCGTAATGGGTAAAATCCGTGTCGAAACCACCGGAGTGATTGATTTCTAACATTCTCGAAGTATCACCCTCATAACTGGGGGTGAACGTGCCGAGAGGATTCACGATTGAGCCAATTCGCCCGAGCGCGTCACCGGTGGTGGTTTCAGTAATGCCGCCGGGGCTAGTTCGAATGACTTTGCGTTGAGAATCAATATACTCCCAAGCGAGGGTGTCATCGCTCCAAGGTCCGTTGAGGGAGGTAACTCGCGAGAGGTCATCGTAGGCGAAGGTGTGTGGGTTGGAGTTATAGGTAAAGTCATAGAGATACTGCAAGCGGTCCCATCCGTCAAATTGTCTCAAAATGTTTACACCCGTGCCGACGATGGTTTTTAGTTCGCCGGTTGCATCAAAACCGAGAGTGGATTCTTGGCCCCGGCGGTTTCGCAGTTTGTAGGGCTGCCCGATGTATGAGTTAGACCAGACAGTCTGCTCATAAGTCGTGTCTGAATAGATCTTTTTGTCCTTCCTTCCGAAGCCGTCATAGGTCCATTGAGTCAGACGATCCATGGGATCGGTGAGGGATTTCATGCGCCCTACATCGTCATAGCCTATTCGTGTGATTTTTCCTGCGGTATCGATACTTCTGATGAGAAGACCCCGACGGTCGTGAACGTATTTGGTGCGCGCCGTCACTCGATCTTGTCCGGCGACGACTGCGCCTGAACGAGTTTCTCCGACATAGCAGCATTCCCAGATTTGCTCGGAGAAGGAATTGTCTGAGGCGTCCGTGCGATTGAGGCGGTTGAGTCCATCGTAAGTCGACTGAACGTAATCGCCAGATGCGTCGGTGACCATGGACAGACGACCGATGTCGTCGTAACCGATCTCATTGAGCAAAATGCCGGTGCTTGCCGGGCCATTCAGCACCTTCAAGAGCCTCCAAGTTGGGTAGCCATCCAGATCGTCAGCGCCTTGATCGTAAATAAAGCTGGTGATGACGCCCGTGGTCTCATCGGTGACGCTGGCGAGGAGTCCATTGGCATGCCAGACATAGCTGGTGATGTGACCTAGTGCGTCGGTGACTTGTTTCACGTTGCGAGTATTAGGCCAGTAGTCGATGTCGAGCAAGGTCTTTAGCGTGCCATCAAGATAGCGGGTAGTCTTGTCGGGATCTGGCCAGTTTGCCTCGTAAGTGTAGTGGATCTTGTAGGAATCGTTGGCAGAGGAACCCGCTTTCGCAAGAATAAGTGTTTTGAGGGTGCCATCGGGGTTAAGCTCGTAGTAGGTCCAATTGCCGAAGAGGTCGCGAACTGCGGTAGTTTTAAGCGATGTCGCACTATAGGTTCTAGCGGTCAAATTGGAGCTGCTTACTCCAGAGCTTTTTACAGAACCGACGATCTTTCCTTTCACCCCACCTATCAGGCCTATCGAGTGCAAGGTGTATGCGCCGACGTCCGGTGCCACGGACTGCCCCGTTGGGCGGTTGAGCTGGATTGCGTCTCGATGATAGACATTGGCGTATAGACCTTCGAAGTGGTATTCCTCGGTCTTATTTTCCGGGTTGGTGATGCGAATGCGGTAATTGGTCCACATTTCAGGGAAACCGATCGGTGGATAAGTGGTATTGTATCCTTTGGCACGCTCCTCTTGCGGGATGGACAGGCTATTCTGTCCGTCCGAAGGCTCTGTCAGGATATTCGTAGTGCCCTTCGGCGTATGAATTGCGGTGATAAAGAGTTCGTTAGTGGCTGCTGCGAAACTGATCTGCGAGAAATTCGAGCTAATCGCATCTTGTGAAAGTTTAGTCGTATAGTCGTAGCCGTAGGCGAGGCCACCCATATCGGTCTGCGTGCGCAGATTCCGTCCCGGGTTAGTGGCATCGTCATTGTGATAGCCGAAATAGGTGGAACGTCCGAAGGGATCATCGATACGAATCACGCGGCTGTGACCCTCGAAAATTTCATAGACGAATGACCAGCTCCGGTTCACGGGTGTACCTCCCGACGGAGTTGTAGCAGGCAACATGGAGTGGGAAACGGCGGTGAGTGCTCCTTGCGCGTTGTGAGTGATACTGACGGCATTGCCATGTCGGTCTTCCACTGACAAAAGAAGCGGCACGGACGATGTGCCCGTCATCGAGGCAGGAATGCCATAGTGATAGATCGTCCCATCTTGGTGGGTCAGTTCGAAAACATGGTCAGCAACTTCGAAGAGTTTCCGAAAATCTCCTGCGGGGGCGGTGTGTGATACGGGATAGATCCCCGCTGTGCTACCGGCGGTGAACGTTTCGAGGCGTCCGTCTCCGTCGCGCACCTGGATTTGCCCTCCCGGTGTGATGAGAAGATAGGAGGAATATTTAAAGGACCATTTTTCGCCAAAAGGTTCGTAATTATTGAGTGAATCGAGACTATTGAAGAGAAGTGACATGGATACACTTGGCCCTACCGGAGGATTCCACCACATCGGCGTATCGCTGACGCGGAAATTAAAATTCACTGGATTCACACTCCAGCCGGGCAAGCCGCAGTTCTTGTCGCATCCATCATCTCCCAGATCGGATGGACTGCGAGGGTGGCCACAGCAGCCACCGACGATTTCCTTTAAATTTTCCGCAGGATAGATTGCGGCGGCGTTCGCCGGTTTGCTGAAAATGAGTGCAAATCCAGACCATTGCTTCTGGAAAGACGTGCGCGGCATTTTACCTTCGCCTATCCGCGAATCATAAAAACTCACCTCCTCTGCCGTTACCTTCTCAACGGTGACATAGTGATGATCCTGATAGTGTGCGACGAAGGGC